>NZ_JAFMPL010000045.1:0-55872 GCF_019038455.1 Nocardia noduli | reverse complement strand
CCCTGAGTGGGCGGGGGCGGGTAACCCTGGGTCGGCGGCGGCGGGTAGCCCTGGGTCGGCGGCGGATACGCGCCGGTCGCCGCGTACTGCGGGGCCTGCTGGGTGGGCGGCGCCATCGGCTGCGGCGGGACGGGCGGCGGCGCGGCCGGCTGCTGGGCGGCGGGTTGTTGCGCGGGCTGGGGCGAGTCCTCGACGCTCACACCGTGATCGGTGACCAGCGCCGCGAATCCCCCCGCGTACCCCTGACCGACCGCGCGCACCTTCCAGGTGCCCTGGCGGCGGTACAGCTCGAGCGCGATGACGATCGACTCGGTCGCCAGCCCGCCGATCTGGTACTCGTACAACCGGTTGCCCGCCGAGTCGGAGACGACGGCGGTCGGCGGGGCGAACTGCCCGAAACTGCTCGACGGGTCGTCGAGGGTGATCACCGCGCGGATCTGGTCGATGTCCTGCGGCACGGCGTTCAGCGACACCGCCAGCGAGGCGGACTGCCCGGCGGGTGCGGGTTGCAGGTTCACGCCCGGTCCGCTCGGCTGGTTGAAGAATACGAAATCCGCGTCGGTTCTGACCTTGCCTCGCTCGGTCACCAGGAGCGCGGACAGATCCGCCGGAGCCGTCAGCTGGATGGAGATCACCACATCATTGGAGGCCAGCGGCCCGTTCTGGCCCTTGGCGAGTGTTGCGGACAAGGTCGACCCTTCGCTTGTCGGTGCGTTCGGTAGCCACTCTACGAGAAACGGACTCGGTGCGACCCGGGTAAGCGCCGTACACGACCCCGACTCCCAGGCCGAGATCGGTTAGTGTGTCGGCACACGAGAGATCGATGGGACACATTTGCGCGGTCCCGCGCGATCTACGGGGTGCGGGAACCTCCCGCGGAAAACAGTTGGAAGTGGCGAGAACTCCCACATTCCCGGACAAGACAGCAGGCAGACTCCCCCATGGCGCAACTGTTCGAACAGTCGAAAAAGGTGATCGAGGCGCACCTCGCCGGAACAAGTATCCGCGCGATCTCCGGCTCGATGATCGCCTATGAAGGAAACGTCCAGTTCAAGAGCGCCGGATTCGGCGGCGGCGACGGTGTACTCGCGGGCATGAAGCGGCGCGCGACCGGCGAGAAACTGTCGCTGATGGAATGCGGCGGGAACGGCCGGGTCTTCTTCGCCGTCAACGGCCAGGACGTCACCGTGATCAACATCAACGGCGACACCCTCCAGGTCGAATCGCAGCAGCTGCTCGCCTTCGCCGGAAACCTGCGCACCGACGTGCGTTTCGCCGGTGTGCGGGGCGCGTCGACCGGAGCGGGCCTGTTCACCACGACGGTGTCGGGTCAGGGCCAGGTCGCGTTGCTGTCGGCGGGCGGTCCGCTGATCCACCTCGAGGTGTCGCCGCAGTACCCGCTGATCGTCGACCCGGACGCGTTCGTGGCGGCGCAGGGCAACCTCCAGCAGTCCTTCGTCACCGATGTGTCGTGGCGGACGGTGGTCGGCCAGGACGCGGGCGAGGCTTTCTCGCTGCGCTGGGATGGCCAGGGCGTCGTGTTGATCCAGCCGGCGGAACGGTAGGGGCAGGTCCATGTTCGAGAAAGTCAACGGAAAAGTCGTCAAGGTCAACGTCGGCATGGCGGGCGGCGTTGTCGCGCGCAACGGCGCGATGCTGTTCTACACCGGCGATATCTCCTTCTCACCGCACCAGATTCCCGGCGCGCAGGGGATGGGCGGCGGCGGCATCATGGGGATGGCGGGCCGGATGATGGCCGGTGAGCACGAGCGCACCATGCTCGCCCAGGGCAACGGCGAAGTGCATTACGGCCTGGCCGGACTCGAAGTGCACGTGGTGCAGATGCAGCCCGGCGCGACCCTGCGGGTCGAGGCGTCGCGACTGCTCGCCAACAGCGCGCAATTGCAGAGTTCGATCGTCTCGGTGATGAGTTCCGGCGGCGGTGGCGGAGGTGGCGGCGGCGGCATCATGGGCGCGCTGCGCGGCGCCGCGGCGGGCACCCTGACCGGTCAGGGCATGTTCACCACCCAGCTCGCGGGCCAGGGGTCCGCGGTCCTGCTCGCCCACGGCGGGTTCCTGGAATTGCAGGTGGGCGGCCCGCATCCGATCGTGGTCGATCCGCAGGCGTTCGTCGCCGCGTACGGCAATGTGCAGACCGAACTGAAATCGGCACTCAGCTGGCGCGACGCGGTCGGCAAGGGCTCCGGCGAGGCGATGCAGTTGCATTGCGTCGGACAGGGCGTCGTCTACGTGCAGGCCTCCGAAGAGAAGTTGTGAGATATGTCTGAGCGAATCAGGATCCGACGAATCGGCGAGGTGCGGTGATGGCACAGGTTTTCAGCCCGGCGAATCTCGGTGAGAGCGACAACGTCCCGGGCAACGACTACGCCTACTGCATCGACCTGACCCGGCCGTGGTTCATGCGCAAGGGCGCGATGATCGCCTACTACGGGCAGATCAATTTCCAGATGCTCACCCACGGCCTGCACGGCGGACTGCTGCAAATGGTGTCGCAGCAATTCTCCGCGCCGCTGTTCACCGGTGACTACGTCGTGGCCGAGGGCCACGGGAAGCTGATCATCGGCGACCGCGGCTACAACATCAATTCCTACGATCTCGAAGAGGGCAACCTCACGATTCGCGCCGCCAATCTGCTGGCGTTCGAACCGGGTCTGTCGCTCAACCAGTCGATCGTGCCCGGCTTCCTCACCCTGATCGGCACCGGCAAATTCCTCGCCTCCTCCAACGGCCCGGTGATGTTCGCCGAACCGCCGCTGCGGGTCGACCCGGAATCGCTGGTCGGCTGGGCCGACTGCCCGTCACCGAGTCACCATTACGACCAGCGCTGGGTCACCGATTTCCTGGCGGCGGGCGCGGCGCGCATGGGCGTGAACTCCGGCGAGGAACGGCAATTCGATTTCACCGGCGCGGGCACGGTGCTCATCCAGTCCAGCGAGAAGGTGATGAGCGATTCCGTGCTGGTCCGCACGATCGAGGGCCAGTTGCAGAGCGGGATGACCGTGGGCGGTCTCCAGCGGATCCAGTCCGTGATCGCCCAGCAGCTCGCGGGTCAACAGCAGTACTGACCGCCCCGAGCATGCCCGGCACGGCGTCACGGTGCACTCGGCTACCGTGTGCACCGTGTCGCGCATGCTCGGCTCCGGAGCCGCACGGTTGATGTGGATCACCGCCCTCACCTGCACCGCCGCCTTGATCGGCGGTGCGGGACCGCTGGGCGCCGTACCCATACCGTCGGTGCCCGCCGGTCCCGACATCCCCGAATTCCTCGGCGCGCCCGCCGTCGCCGCGCCGATCCCAGGGATTGCGCCCGTCCCGCGACACCCCTTCCTCGCGCCCAACGGCGATTCCGGTATCCACAATGACGGCTGGATGAGCGACAGCTACACCCGCCCCGGCCCCCTCGGCTACGACACCCGGGTCAATTCGATGCTGCTGGCCAGCGAATGCGGCTCGGTCGCCTTCGATCGGGCCGGTCGGATCGTCACCACCTGTCTCGGCGTGGCGCCCGGCCTCTACATCATCGATCCGAACTCCCTCGCGGTGCTCGGCAAACATCCGCTGCCCGGCCGCGGCCCGCTCGATCTGTTGAAACCGGGCGCTTTCAACAACTTCGGTGGCGGCGGCTACTTCTACCTGGACAACGAGGACCGCGCCGTCATCGGCACCGGAACCGGCCACCTCCAGGTATTCCAGCAAACCCCGGCCGCCGACGGCTTCTCGCTGGTCCGCGACTACGACCTGACGGCCGTCCTGCAACCGGGGGAAACCCTCAACTCGGCGCTGCCCGATTCGAACGGCCTGATCTGGTTCGTCGCGAAGACCAACGGCGTCGTCGGCACCGTCGACCCGGACACCGGGGCGGCGCGGACGATCCGACTCGGTTCCGGTGAAGACGGCCAGATCGAGAACTCGTTCGCGGTCGGCGATTCGGGCGAGGTCTACATCGCGACCAATCGCGAACTGCTGCGTTTCGACGCGGCCACCGACGGCTCCCCCCTGATCACCTGGCGCGTCACTTACGCCAACAGCGGCCAACGCAAACCCGGCCAGGTCGATGACGGCACCGGCACCACACCCACCGTGCTACCCGACGGCTACGTCGCCATCACCGACAACGCCGACCCGATGAACGTCGTCGTCTACCGCACCGCACCCACCGCCGCCGACCGCGAGGTCTGCGCCGTCCCGGTTTTCGCACCCGGTGCGAGCGCCACCGAGAACTCCCTCATCGGCGCGGGCCGCACCCTCATCGTCGAGAACAATTACGGCTACGCGAATCCGCGCTCGACCATGCTCGGCGCCACCACGACCCCAGGCTTCGCCCGCGTCGACATCGACCCGGACGGCAACGGCTGCACCCTGGCCTGGACCAACGACACCGAAGCCGCCCCGAGCGTCGTCCCGAAACTCTCCCTCGCCACCGGCCTCGTCTACACCTACACCAAAGGCACCCAGCCGACCGATCCCTGGTACTGGACCGCCCTGGACTACCGCACCGGCGAAGTGGTGTGGAAACGCCTGTCCGGAGTGGGTTTCGGCTTCAACAACAACTACGCGGGCATCGCCCTCGGCCCCGACGGCGCCGCGTACGTCGGCACACTGGGCGGCTTGATCTCCCTGCGCGACGGACGCTGATCCCGCGCGGACGAGTCCGAGCCACCGCGGGACACCCTCCCGACGCCCTGATACTCGGTCCGAAATATCGGCGAGTAACACAGGCGGGGGGAATTCCGATCAGCCTCGTGGACAAGTGTGTCGATCGCACGAGAAGAAGACAGAGGGGAAGCGGATGTCGCACCACCGCACCAGGAGACGGGTCGCACTCGCGGCGGTCGCGAGCGCGGTCGCGCTCGGGATCGGAATGTCTCCCGCGACTGCCGAGCCGGTGAACAGTCCCGGTGTCGTCGAGACATCGGTGAAATCCCCGGATGGTTCGTATATCCAGAAGATCGAGGTCAAGGACAGTCGCAATGTGCGACTGCACGTGTTCTCCGCGGCCATGAACAATACGGTCGCCGTCGACGTGCTGCGTCCGAGCGACACCTCCGAAGCCCGGCCTTCGCTGTACCTGTTCAACGGTGCGGGCGGCGGTCTCGACGACGCGTCGTGGAAGCGCAATACCGACGCGCTGGAATTCCTCGGCGGCAAGAACATCAATGTGGTGCAGGTCGTCGGCGGCGCGTGGAGTTTCTACACCGACTGGATCAATCCCGATCCGGTGCTCGGTGTGAACAAATGGCAGACCTTCACCACCGAGGAATTGCCGCCGCTGGTCGACGCGGCGCTCGGCACCAACGGCGTCAATGCCGTGGCCGCGCTCTCGATGACGGGCACCTCGGTGCTCAACTTCGCGATCGCGAAGCCGGGCCTGTTCCGCAGCGTCGCGACCTACAGCGGTATCGCCCAGGTCAGCGACCCGATCGGGCAGCAGATGGTCAAGCTGACCGTGGAGACGTGGGGCGGCGGCGATACCCGCAACATGTGGGGTCCGACCGACAGCCCGCTGTGGCGGGCCAACGACCCGATGGTGAACGCCGAGAAGCTGCGCGGCACCAACCTGTTCTTTTCCACCGGCAACGGCATTCCTGGTGAATTCGACCAGGCGGGCGGCAAATTCCGGATGGAATCCCCCGCGGAGACCCCGCAGGTGGTGGCGATCGGTTCGGTCATCGAAAGTGGCGTCAACTGGTCGAACCACAACATGAACACCCGGTTGAACCAGCTGGGCATTCCGGCCAAATTCGTCTACCGCAACAGCGGCACCCATTCGTGGGGTTACTGGCAGGACGATCTGAAGTCGTCGTGGCCGGTGCTGGCCGAAGGCCTGTTCAGCACACCGTAGTCGGATCGACCGTAGGCCGTCGCGCGGCGGCGGCCTACGCGGCGGGTGCCGCTGTGCCCTACGCGGCAGGGGCCGCTGTGCCCTACGCGGCAGGGGCCGCGTCGATGAACCAGTTCACGATCTCTTCTCCCGCCATGATCCCGGTCGCCTCGGTGATCGTCAGGTTCGGGCTGGTCCAGTTGAGTTGTTCGAGTTCTCCGTGCCGCGGGCGGATGGCCGAATCGGCGGCGCGCAACATCTCTGCGTCGAGTGCACCGTCGCCCGCCGCGAAAGTCTTCGCCGCGGAAGCGAGTTCACCCGACTCGAGTAGTCGCCTGCGCACCTCGGCGACGGCGAGACTCTTGCATACCGCGTTCGGCATCGTGTAGATCTTGCGCCCCTGTTGCGAGGCGGACCACCCGCGCGCACCGCACCACGAACCCCATTCGGCGAGAAAACCTTCGGGGACTTCCTTGGGTTTGACCACCAGGTAGCAGAACAGGTGGTCGGCGATGCGGAATTTGGAAACCCACGAATCATCGATACGGGAGCGCAGTTCGGCGCTCACCTCCGACAGCGTCGTGCCGCCCGCGCGCACCTGGTCGTCGATGTCGATGCGCCAGCGCATATCCGGTACGCCGTCGACCAGGATATTCCCGCCGTTGCTGGTGATGGCGTAGCGCCAGGGCGCACCCGGCAGCTTGATCCTGTTGAACTGTTTGATGGTGCGGGTGGTGGTCGGGATGACCGCGGCGGGTTCGGTGAGCGACTGCATCCGCAGCGCCGCGGCGGTCGTCATGAACGACAGCGGCGCGCCCTCCAGATGTTCCACGCAGACCATCGGCACTTCCGAGGTCGTGCTGAAGGCGTTGCGCGAGTAGATCATCGTCCGATCCAGGTCCGTCGCGATCAGGGCCTGTCTTCGTGTATTACGTAGGAGCATTCGCTACTGCACTTCCTTGATCAATCCCATGCACGAATAGGCCAGGTCGGGAACGACTTCCACCGGAACTCCACGCGCCGCCGCGAGCAGCCGCAGGTGCGCGTGCTCGGGCGCGTCCGCCTCGCGGACCAGCACTCGCCACGGCACCCGGCGCAACAGCACCCTGGTCGTCTCGCCGACACCGGGTTTCACGAAATTCACGCTGGCGATGCCGTATTCCTCGCGCACCTTCTCGACCGAGGCCCAGCCCGACCAGGTGGGAGTCCGGTCACTCGCCAGGATGGCGGCGAGTTCGGCGGGCACGCGGTCGCGGACGGTGTCGAACGCCGCGCTCACGGTGTCGAGGAGTCCGCCGGACACATCGGCGTCGGCGAGGTCGCGATAGAACTTGGCGCCGTGGAATTCACCGGGGCCGATGAGTGTGTCGTTCAGGACCGTGCGTGAGATCAGGCCCGACACGGTCGAATTCAGGCAGGCCGAGGCGATCAGGAAGTCGTCGCGGGTGCCGTAGGTGCGCACGCAGTGGCCGGGATCGGCGAGAACGGCGAGTTCACCGTCGAATCGCGCGCCGCCCGCCGCGTGGTAGGCGTCGAGCGCTTCGGTGAGCTCCCTGGTGATCGCGCCCTTGCCGGTCCATCCGTCGACGAAGACCACCGAGGCCGGATCATGGTGGCGCGCAATATAATCCAGTGCGACGGTATCGATGCCGCGATCACGCACGATGGAGACCGCGTAATGCGGAACGTCGAGCGCGGCCTTGCCCACACCGCGATCCGAGCCCAGCCAGCGCTTCATCAGGATGCCGATCGGGGTGCCCGCCCTGGCCAGCGAGACCAGCACGATGTTCTCGCCGCGCTCGGCGACGACCAGTTCCGACACCGTCGCGACCGCGAGCGCGAGCCGGTGCGCGCTCTCGGTCAGCACGTGGTCGAACAATTCGCGATACGCGGCGTCGGGCTGGAATTCGATGGGAAGCGATTCCGCGTAGTGCGCGTCACCGGCCTGGATACGGCGCTCCCGTTCGGCCACATCGGCTTCCAGGTCGGCGCCGGAGAGATCCTTCAACAGCCAGGACACCTCGTGCGCCGCATACGATCCGAATTCCGGGCCGTAGAGCGGATCGGGAAGGTCGAGCGCCGAACCCGGCGAACTGTTCGATGCTGCGTTCACGTGGACTCCACCGGGATCTTCGAAATCGGGGCCCCGGCGACGCCGACGGGATCGAGTACGGTGCCGTGCGGCGTTTCGCTGCGCTCGGCATGTAATTTGCGCGGGTCGGCTCCCGGCAGCACCGCGACGACGACGTCGCTGCCCGCTGCGGTGAGCACGTCGAGCAGCCCGCCCTCGGCCACCAGTTCGGGGGTATCGGCGGGTGCGTCGATCACCACGACCAGCACCGGGGCGGCTGGCGCGTCGCTCGTGCCGGTGAGATGGGCCCACACGGCGTCGACATCGTCCTCCCACTGCGCGTTGTACAGGTAGCGCGGTGCCTCCACATCCGATTCCGGTGCGGCGAAACGGAATCCGCGCCGCAGTGGGTATCCCGGCGCGTCGAGTACGTACGCGGGTGAGCGGGTGGTCGTCTGGAACCGGCTCGGCACACCGGATTCGGCGAGTTCGGCCGCCAATCGCAGCGGCAGGTACATGAGCTCCTCGTGCCCGATGACGATGACGGGACGCGCGGGATCCAGATCCGCCCGCAGCCCCGCGGTCGCCTCGGCCAGCGCGGCCTCGAACGCGTCGGCATCGGCGTCGAGAATTCCGTGCCTGCCGCCCTCCGGCACGTGATCCGGCCACGGCAGACGCACCCGGGTGCAGGTGCCCCGACGCGACGCGGTCGGATTGAGTTCGGCCTCCGGTAACGCGGTCACCGCGTCGACCAGCCCTTCCGGCAGCACGGTGTGCCCCGAGGCCAGGCACACCGTGTCGATGACGGCCCCGAGTTCGGCGGCCGCTGCTTCGAAGCGGGCGCGATCCTCCCCGGTGCGCATATCGACCAGGGAGGCGAGCACGTAATGCGACCTCGGCGCGAACGCATGCAGCGCGCGCACCGCGTCGATAGCCGTTGCGCCGGTCGAGATCTCGTCGTCGACCAGCACCAACGGCAGATCGTTGACGAAGATCTCCGCCGGAGCTGGTTGCAGCAGATGCGAGGTGGCGTGCGAATGCCCCTCCTCGAACCCGGTGAGGGTCTGCGCCTCGGGAACATCGCGACGGGTGGAATGCAGATAGCACCGCGCACCGATGCGAGCGGCGACCGTATGTCCGAGCCCGGTCGCGGTTTCGGCGAACCCGAGCACGACGGCGGAGACGCCCGACGACGCGACGGTAAGCCGGTCGACCTCGCGACGCGCGGTCAGCGCGGCGGTCACCAGATCACCGAGCCGGTTTCCCGCGTCGAGCACGACGCGGGGATCGGTCGGCAGATGCTTGCCGAGCACGGTCGACACCAGCAGATGCGCCCGGCGCGGATTGCGCCGCAACCCCGGCCGGACCAGCTCGCCGATCCGCAATTCGCTGGGCAACGTACTGCCGTCACCGGCGCCGTAGGACGCGTGATGACGTAATTCGATACCTAATTCTCTTGTAGCCCAAGGTAATTCGATCGAAGGGTGATCACCTTCGCCGATTGGCTCGACGTGCGTACCGCTGTTACCGCGTTCGCTCACCGGACCTGCACCAACGCCGACAGCAGATCCACGAAGGACACTCCCTTGTTGGCGACCCCGAACACCCGCGAGCGCAGCAGCGTCTGGCTGGCCCAACTGCGGTGAGGTCGCATCTCGTTCATCTTGTTCCGGTATTCCGAGGCCGCCACCCCACCGACATCGACCTGAAGGATGTCGAGGGCGTCGGAGTACTCCTCGTGGGTGACCACCGACAGCGCGTGCACGGCGGCCACATGCGAGGGATGGATCACCGTCTTGCCCTGGATGCCGTTGGCCCGGTCCAGGCTGATCTCGCGCAGCAGCCCGTCCAGATCCCTCGACACCAGATACCTGCGGAACGGCACCGCGTCGGACTCCTCGAACGGCGCGGTGCGCAGCAGCGGCCGGAACATACGTTCGTGGTCGGCGAAGTACTCCCACACCGGCCCGGTGATGACGTAACCGGTGCCGTCCATGCGCCCGAGGTAGTTCACGATGTCGGCGATCACATCGGCGACCACCCGCACGTCGTAGATGGTGAGATCACGGTCACGGCGGATACCGAAGGTCGAGCACATATCCGTCGCCCCGATCCGCACCGCGAGCACCCGCTCCCGATGTTCGGCCAGCATCGCCGCGATCCCGCTCAACTCCTGGTCACGGGTTTGGCGATGCACCAGCGACGCCGATTCCAGCACCGGCATCCCGTACACCGGCCGCTCCATCCTGGTCGCCGCGTAATCGAGCGCGTCCAGATACTTCTGTCCGGTGGCGCAGTCGAATTTGGGGAAGACGAAACCGGTGAGCGCGGCCGCGCCCGGACCCAGCCGTTCGACGATCTCGCCGATCGTGTCCGCGTCGCGCACCCGGATGAACAGCAGCGGATTGGGATCGTGACTGGTCGCCAACAGGTCGAGGGTTTCCACGGCCTGGAGTTTCGCCATCTCGACCTCGTGGTCGGCGACGGCGTCCTCCAGATCGATCACCATCGAGCACACGCCGTGCGCGGCGCGTCGGCGAATCGTCTCGGCCAGATCCGCTCTGGTCGCGGGCGCGTAGAGCGTGGCGCCGAGCGCGTACGCCAGTAGCTCCCGGTCGGCGTGATCGCCGAACGGTTCCGGTTGCCGATGGAACAGATGCCGGATATCCGGCCCTTGCAGCTGCCGAAAATGGCGCAGCGGCAGTCGCTTCCGCAGGGAAATCTCCTGCTGGACGGCGATGCCTGCGGTCATCGAGGGCCCATCCTCATTCTCGTCGTGGTCCTGTGTGTTTCCTCATGCGATCCACTACCCCGGCTATGAACTCGGTGACGGCATCCAGTTCCGTCACATAGGCCAAGTAGTCGGGGTGTCGCCCCGACAGTGGTTCGGAAATTCGATCGATGCGGTCGACCTGTGCGTCGAGCACAGATCCCCATTCGCCGACGAGCCCGCGGCTCACCGCGAGCATCTGCGCATCCCGCAGCCGGAATCGTACGGCCTCGGCCCGTTCTCGCGGATTTGCCCGGACTTCACGCAGCAGAGCGAGCCGTTTGGTGACGGCGTCGACCTGTCGTTCGGCCTCGGCGAGATTCCCGCGCGCGGTAGTGGTCAATTCAAGTGCGGACTCCGGGTTGTTCTGCGCCGATGCCGCCCGTGCCCCGTCGAGGGCTTCGGCGGCGGCATCGATGGCTCGCTGGCTTTCTCGCTCATTGTTCGCCAGATCGGCCGAACTCGCAGCGTTGAACTCACGCAGCAGTGCCGAATAGGCGGGCGCCAACCCCGCCGAGCGGTTGCGAACCGCGGCCAACCTGGTATTCACCGAGGATATCGCGGTATTCGCTGCGGCGTTGCGAGATGGCGCTTGCGCCAGCGCATCCGCCAGTTCCCTCGTCGCGTACTCCAAGCGGTTCGCGGCCTCGCGCACCGCGCCCGCGGCGCCCGGACCACCCGCGGCCTCCAATGTGACGAGAGCCTCATCGACCGTGCGTGACCACGCGCGCACCGACGGATAGTCGGCGTACTCGGAATTCGCCGCCTGCGCCCGCACTCCCGCCGCCGTCACCTTCACCTGGTGGGCCAGTTGCGGCACCGTTCGATGTATCGCGACCGCCTCTTCCAGCCGCGACCGGTTGGCCTGATAGAACTCGTCCACCGCGCGCGCGGCATCGGCGAGACGCCGCGTGACGGTCGCCGTGCGCTCCTGTCCCTGCGGTAGCGGGGAGTTGTCCCGCTCCGCGGTTTCCAGCTCGTCTGCCAGCGCCAAGTACGCGCCGGAGGCGTCGTAGCAACGGCTGCGAACCGGCTCCCACGCCGCGGCGAATCGACGTTCGGGGAACACCTCGTCGGAGGCGAGCACCGCCGCATCGGCCGCACTCTGTCGCCGGTCCATGTCGAGGAACGCGTCCGCGAGCTGCGACCGGGCCTGCTGAATCCATTCGCTGTTACCGGATGACCGGAACCAGCCACGCCTACGGCCTGCCACGCCCCGATGGTAGGTGCTGAAGGTGACTATCGAGCGGACAATGTCGCGCCGATGTCCGGCGCAGCACCATAGGAGATGGTCCTGTTCGCCGAGGGTTCCCCCAGTTCCTACGCAAGTTCGCCGAAACCTACTACTGTCGTAACTCGTACCCGGCGATTCGGACATGCTGGGAACCACAGACGGACTATTGAAAGGGAATCCCGCATGGGTGTCAGTTTGTCCAAGGGCGGCAATGTCTCGCTGACCAAGGCGGCGCCTAACCTTACTGCTGTTGCCGTCGGGCTGGGGTGGGACGTTCGGACCACCACCGGAACCGACTTCGATCTGGACGCCAGCGCCATCGCGACCGGAGCGGACAAGAAGGTGGTGTCGGATCAGCACTTCGTGTTCTTCAACAACCTGAAGTCGCCCGAGGGCGCCATCGAACACGCGGGTGACAACACCACCGGCGAGGGCGAGGGCGACGACGAGGTGATCAACGTCAACCTCGCAGGCACCCCGCCCACGATCGAGAGCATCTTCTTCCCCGTCTCGATCTACGACGCGGAGACCCGGCAGCAGTCGTTCGGCCAGGTGCGCAACGCCTACATTCGCGTGGTCGATCGCTCCAACGGCACCGAGCTCGCCCGCTACGACCTGTCCGAGGACGCCTCCACCGAAACCGCCATGGTCTTCGGTGAGCTGTACCGCAACGGCGCCGAGTGGAAATTCCGCGCCATCGGCCAGGGCTACGCCTCCGGCCTGTCGGGTATCGCCAAGGATTACGGCGTCAACGTCTAAGTAACACGCATCTCACGTGCGGAGGGGGCTCGGAGACGAGCCCCCTCCGTCCGCGTCCATACCCCCTGAACTCCCTGGACGCATCGTTGGACATACGGCGGTTCAACGGCCACGCTGGTATCAATCTCGCCGAATCTGTTCCCGAAGCAATGAAAGGTCCCCGCGTGGTCCTGCGTATTTTCGGCCTCTCCGGCGTCGTCACGGTGGTGTCGCTCGTCGTGGCGCTGCTGTACGGCGGCCCAGAGGCCCTGGTGCTCTGTGCGATCCTCGGCATCCTCGAAGTGTCGCTATCGTTCGACAACGCTGTCATCAACGCCACCGTCCTGGAACGGATGAGCGACTTCTGGCAGAAGATCTTCCTCACCATCGGCGTACTGATCGCTGTTTTCGGTATGCGCCTGGTGTTTCCGCTGGCGATCGTCTGGATCACGGCCGGACTCAACCCTGCCGAGGCCTTCGATCTGGCGCTCAATCCGCCCGCCGACGACGCCGCCTACTTCCCCGACGGCAGTGCCAGCTACGAAACCCTGCTGACCGACGCGCATCCGCAGATCGCGGCGTTCGGCGGCATGTTCCTGGCCCTGCTGTTCCTCAACTTCATCTTCGAGGAGCGTGACATCACCTGGCTGAGCTGGCTCGAGAAGCCGCTGGCCAAGGCGGGCAAGCTGGATATGGCCTCCGTCGTCGTCGCGGGCATCGGCCTGGTGCTGATCGCGGAACTCGTCGCCCACGACGAGGATCGAGCCACCGTCCTGCTGTCGGGCCTGCTCGGCATGATCACCTACATCGCGGTGGACGGCCTGGGCTCGATGTTCCACACCGAGGATCTGGAGAACCCCAGCGGCGGTCCCTCCGAATTGGTCAAGGCCACCGGTAAAGCGGGCTTCTTCCTGTTCCTCTACTTGGAAGTCCTCGACGCGTCGTTCTCCTTCGACGGCGTGATCGGCGCCTTCGCCATCACCTCCGACCCGATCATCATCGCGTTGGGCCTGGGTCTGATCGGTGCGATGTTCGTCCGATCGATCACGGTGTACCTGGTGCGCAAGGGCACGCTCTCGGAGTACGTCTACCTCGAGCACGGCGCGCACTGGGCGATCGGCGCGCTCGCGGTGATCCTGTTGGTCTCGATCGGTGTGCACATCGACGAGATCATCACCGGCCTGGTCGGTGTCGCGTTCATCGGCGCGGCGTTCATCACCAGCATCATCCGCAACCGTCGTGAAGGCGATCCGGACGAAGTCGAGAAAGAACGTTCGGTGACGCCGGTAGGCTGACCCCCGGCAAGCAGCCGACGAATTCCGGTGGCAGCGGCCCCGTCTCAGGACGGATCCGCTGCCACTTTTCTTTCTGCCGCATTCACGAGGGGGCACACCCGCCGATGACCCATCCCGGCGACGTCGACATGGCGACTGTGACACTGTCCAAGGCGACACCGAGTGTCAATCTCATCGAACCCGGTGCGCGACAAGGCGTGATGCGAGCGCATCTGAGATGGTCGAGTCGCCCGCGCGGGTTGTTACGCCGCGCCAAGCCGGTCGATCTCGACCTAGGGTGCCTCTACGAGTTGTCCGACGGTGACAAGGGTGTCGTGCAGGCAGTCGGGAACAACTTCGGATCCATCGACGACGCACCGTATATCCGGCTCGACGGCGACGATCGCACCGGCGGCGACGGCAATGGTGGCGGCGAGACCTTGCACATCGATCTCACCCGGCCCGAATTGTTCCGGCGCATCCTGATCTTCGCCTTCATCTACGACGGCGTGCCGAACTGGGCCGCCGCCGACGCGGTGGTGACGCTGTTCCCGACCGAGGGGCCGCGGGTGGAGATGTCACTCGATTCGCCCTCCAGGGGAGCGCGCTGCTGTGCCGTCGCGCTGCTGGAGAACCGGGGATCGGGACTCGTCGTGAATCGGGAAGTGAACTACATCAACGGGACCCAGCGTCATATCGACGAGGCGTACGGCTGGGGTATGCGCTGGCACAGCACGACCAAGTAGTCGTCGCGTATAGGCACCGCGCACCCGGATCACCTCCGCCACAATCGATTCGACGCCGAAGCGCGGCGTGGGTTTCGACTATCCGGTGGGCACCAGTTCACCGGACGCGCTGCGCGGCAACGCGCTCGGCGCGGGCCGGATACCGCGCATACCCGCCCGGACGAACAGGAAATACAACGGCACCAGCAGGATCGCGCGACCCCACACGCCGAACTGCACGACGTTCTCGGTCATCTCGACCGAACCTCCCGAGGTGATCGCGTAGAAGTACCGGAACACGCCGACGCCGATCGCCGCGTCGGCGACCAGATAGCAGCCGATCAACGACCACGGCACTTCGAGCAATACCAGGAACGGGATCAGCCACAGCGTGTACTGCGGTGAGTGCACCTTGTGGAAAAGCAGGAATCCGCACAGCATCGCGCCGCTGACCCCCACCCACGGGAACACCCCGATCGCCGCGTACCGCCGCTTGCCGAGCCACATGGCCAACGCGAAGGATCCGACCACCAGGGCGGGCGAGGCGATCGACACCGTGTGCTGGAACGAGGATTCGCTGTCGGCGTTGTCGCCGTACAACCGGCGCAGACCCCAGTACCAGAGCGAGTTGGTGGTGATATCGGCCTGACGCATCTGCTGGAAGGTGATCGAGGCGCGCCAGCCCTCGTAGCCCGCCAGCGCGAACGGCAGATTGACCGCGACCACGGTGCCGACGGCCGCCGCCGCGGTCAGCAGCGCTCCGCGCACGTCGAGACCGCGTCCCTCGTCCGGCTCGTCACCGTGGGTCATGACGTAGGCCATCAGCGGCAGCACGAAGATGCCCGGATACAGCTTGAGGCAGAAACCGAGCCCGAGCAGCACCGCCGCCAGCACCGCCCTGGTCCGCAGCGATATCCGCTGGAGGCAGATCATCACGTAGACCGCGCCCACCGCGGTACACACCACGGGCAGTTCCCAGTTGTGGAAGGCATAGAGCACCAGCGGCGGACCGGCCGCCCACAGCAGCGCGGCCCGGCCCGCCAGCCGGAACAGCAGCCACGCGGTGAGCAGGGCGAACGGCACGAGGATCAGCGCCGTGTACCGCAGGAATTCCGCGTCGTCATCGGCCCCGAGCGCGCCGAGCCACATCATCGTGCCGCTGAGCACCGGATATTCGACCGCGCCGCCGACCAGGGCGCCGTCGTCGGTGATCCCGCCGTCGATATACGGGAAGACGTGCAGGTCGATATCGCGACCGAGCCACAGCAACTGGATATCGGAATAGCAGACATCCGAATCCTTGATCGTGTCGAAGATCGTGCTGCGTCCGGATTCGTCGATCGGCCCCGTCGCGCAGCGCGCCTTGTTCGCGTAACCCAGCGCCAGAGTGAGCCCGCACAGCAGCAGGACCGCGATCGCCAAGGCGGTGCGGCGTGCCACCCGGCCGGCGAACAGATCGCTGGCGGCGGGTCCGGTCGACATGAATCCACCCTAGATGAGGGCGAATTTCAGAGGTCACGGCCTGGTCATGTAGCCTTGTCGGGTTGCTGACGCAACGACCCTCCTGCCACGGACCGTCCGTGGCCGTTTCCTAGTCCACAGGAGGTGATTGGTCCGTGCGTCATTACGAAGTGATGGTTATCCTCGACCCGAGCCTGGACGAGCGCACTGTTGGTCCGTCGCTGGACAACATGCTGAGCGTCGTCAAGACCGAAGGCGGCAAAGTCGACAAGGTCGACATCTGGGGCCGCCGCCGGCTCGCCTACGAGATCCGCAAGCAGGCCGAGGGCATCTACGCGGTGGTCGATCTGACAGCGACCCCCGCCACGGTGAACGAACTCGACCGCCAGCTGGGTCTGAACGAGTCGGTGCTGCGTACCAAGGTCCTGCGCCACGACAAGTAGTTCTCCAGCACTCGTCAGCGTCGGTGCCTATCTCTAGGCTCTAGCGCGACAAGCGAGTGTAGGGCGAACTGCACACCGAGCAGGAGGAACCACATGGCAGGCGACACGGTCATCACCGTCATCGGAAATCTGACGGCTGACCCCGAGCTTCGATTCACGCCCGCGGGCGCGGCGGTGGCGAATTTCACCGTCGCATCGACTCCCCGTGTGTTCGACCGTAATTCGAATGAATGGAAAGACGGCGAAGCGCTCTTCTTGCGCTGCAACATCTGGCGCGAAGCTGCGGAAAATGTCGCCGAGAGCTTGACCCGAGGCGCTCGCGTCATCGTGAGTGGACGGCTCAAGCAGCGCTCCTACGAAACCCGCGAGGGTGAGAAGCGCACGGTCGTGGAACTCGAGGTCGACGAGGTCGGTCCCTCGCTGCGCTACGCGACCGCGAAGGTCAACAAGGCCAATCGCGGTGGCGGTGGCGGCGGCGGTGGATTCGGTTCCGGCAGCGGCGGCGGTGGCGGCGGTAATTTCAACGCCTCCTCCTCCGGCGGTGGTGGCGGTCGTTCCGGCGGTGCCGAGGACGACCCGTGGAGCAACGCGCCCACAGCAGGCTCCTCCTTCGGGGGCGGCCGCGTAGACGACGAACCGCCGTTCTGACAACGGCTCTCATCGGACCGGCTCGGCCGCGACGACCTGCGAAGGTACGCGCGTCCGAGACGGACCATCAGTGATTACGGAGTAATAGACCATGCCTAAAGCGCCCGCGCGCGAAAAGGTACTGAAGAAGAAGGCCTGCGCTTTCTGCAAGGAAGCCAAGTCCGGTACCGTTTCGATCGATTACAAGGACACGACGCTGCTGCGCAAGTACGTCAGCGACCGGGGCAAGATCCGCGCCCGCCGTGTCACCGGCAATTGCGTTCAGCACCAGCGCGATATCGCCGTTGCCGTGAAGAACTCCCGTGAGGTGGCCCTGCTGCCTTACGTGTCGACGGCTCGCTGAGAAGGGAGACACGCAAAATGAAGCTGATTCTGACTGCTGATGTCGACAACCTCGGCGCACCCGGCGACAGCGTCGAGGTGAAGGACGGCTACGGCCGTAACTTCCTGCTGCCCCGCGGTCTGGCCATCGTCGCCAGCCGTGGCGCCCAGAAGCAGGTCGAGGGCATCCGCCGTGCCCAGGACGCGCGCAAGGTGCGCGACCTGGATCACGCCAACGAGCTGAAGCAGGCCATCGAGGGCCTGGAGTCGGTCTCGCTGAACGTGAAGACCGCGGGCACCGGCAAACTGTTCGGCTCGGTGACCCAGGCCGACGTGGCCGCGGCCATCAAGTCCGCCGGTGGTCCGGTCATCGACAAGCGCAGCATCGAGCTGCCGAAGTCGCATATCAAGAGCACCGGCAAGCACGGCATCGTGGTGCACCTGCACCCCGATGTCGCGGCCAAGTTCGACCTTCAGGTCGCGGCCAACTGATCTCCGGTGTCACCTTCGGGTGATTCGCGCCATATTCGGTGAAAGACCACTCCCGTGTTCGCACGGGAGTGGTCTTCGGTATGCGCACCGAATTATTAGCGGGATATTTGCCATTCTCGATCCGCTGTGCGCTGGACCACAGGACGTCGATTTCGGCACCGGCTCTACCACCGGTTATTCAGCCTGTGGATTACTGGAGAAACCAACCGATCGTAATGTGATACAGCTCATAACTTGTACACGAGCCGTTAACTCAACACGCCCGGCTGTTCAACTTCACCGACACGCCGCAGTGTCATTGATCCACACCCCGATGAACTGCGAAACCAATACCTATCAGCATCTTTAGGCCGGATGACCTGGGTTTTCCCCAAGTTGTCCACAGGAGGTGCACAACACTGGGTTAACAGTCCCCAAGTTATCCACAGATGTGTACACAACCACCCTTGGCAGCCGCTCGCGCGTGGCCTAGGTTCATCGCATCGTCGTGAACGAATCGCCGCGAGGCCACCATCGGATCAGTTTGCTGGACCGCAGGTAGAACCGCTGACGGCACCGATACGGCGACCCCCGACGACGAACTTGTCGGTACCCGGGAGTAGAACGAGTACCGATAGCGTGGCACCCGATCGTGGGGCAGAGAGGACGGTCGAGTCTCGTGACAGCCACCGACGATCGAGGGCACACGAATTACCCGCCCGAACCTCCCGGCGAGGACTTCGGGCGGCAGCCACCTCACGACATGGCCGCCGAACAGTCGGTACTCGGCGGAATGCTGCTCAGCAAGGACGCCATCGCCGACGTCATCGAAGTGCTGCGCCCGGGCGATTTCTACCGCCCCGCGCACCAAGCCGTCTACGACACGATCCTCGATCTGTACGGACGCGGCGAACCCGCCGACCCCGTCACCGTCTCCGCGGGCCTGGACCGCAAAGGCGAACTCAAACGCATCGGCGGCCCGTCCTACCTGGTCACCTTGACCCAGACCGTCCCCACCGCCGCCAACGCCGGCTACTACGCCGAGATCGTCGCCGAGAAGGCCATCCTGCGCCGCCTCGTCGAAGCGGGCACCCGCATCGTCCAATACGGTTACGCGGGCGCCGACGGCCAGGACATCGCCGAAGTCGTCGACCGCGCCCAGGCCGAGGTCTACGAGGTCACCGAACGCCGAACCACCGAAGATTTCATGCCACTGGAAGATCTTCTCCAGCCGACGATGGACGAAATCGATTCCATCGCCTCCCGCGGCGGCATCTCCCTCGGCGTCCCCACCGGCTTCACCGAACTCGACGAACTCACCAACGGCCTGCACCCCGGCCAGATGATCATCGTCGCCGCCCGCCCCGGCGTCGGGAAATCCACGCTGGGAATGGATTTCATGCGGAGTTGCTCGATCAAACACGGGTTGCCGAGTGTCATCTTCTCGCTGGAGATGAGTCGCACCGAAATCGTCATGCGACTGCTGTCGGCGGAGGCGAAGATCAAACTCGGCGATATGCGTTCGGGGCGGATGAGCGACGACGACTGGACGAAACTGGCGCGGCGGATGAGCGAGATCAGCGAGGCGCCGCTGTTCGTCGACGATTCACCGAACCTCACCATGATGGAGATTCGCGCCAAAGCGCGGCGGCTCAAACAGCGCCACGACCTGAAACTCGTCGTGGTGGACTACCTCCAGCTGATGACCTCGGGTAAGAAAGTCGAATCACGTCAGCAGGAAGTCTCGGACTTCTCGCGAAATCTGAAACTGCTCGCCAAGGAACTCGAGGTTCCCGTCATCGCGATCAGTCAGCTGAATCGTGGTCCCGAACAGCGCACCGACAAGCGCCCCATGGTCTCTGACCTGCGCGAATCCGGCTCGCTGGAACAGGATGCCGACATGGTCATCCTGCTGCACCGGCCCGACGCGTTCGAACGCGACGATCCGCGAGGCGGCGAGGCGGATCTCATTGTCGGCAAACACCGTAACGGTCCGACCGCCACGATCACCGTCGCCCACCAATTGCATTTGTCGCGCTTCGTCGACATGGCGCGCGGATAGGCGTTTCTTCTGTTGGATCTCATCCAACTTGGCGCAACCTCATCTGGAGTGACGCCCGCTTGGCATATCCGCGGTTTTACTGAAACAAGCTTCTCTTGCGCCATTTTCGCGCCATCGGGGGACCATCTTTGTAGACCCTCGACGGATAGGGTTGTTCCTTCGAGGAGGAGCGACATGGGTGGTGTGGACGAGAGTCGACCCCGTGACGTAGTGGCCTCGATCCGTGGGGACGGCCAGGCGGGGGCCGGGACCGATGTCGCGTGGGGTGAGGTGGGGGTGGACCGCCTGTTGGTGGCTGCTCCGTGGCGGAGGTTTCGTGGCATCAGGGTCAACGGCACTATTCGGGCTCGTATTGGTCGAGCACGGAGCGGGCGTTGGTGATCTATGAGTCGCGGTTGGAGTTGTCGCGGCTGTTGGTGGCGGATTTCGATCGGTCGGTGCGACGGATCAAGGCTCAGCCGTTTCCGTTGGAAGCGAACGTGGCCGGTAGGCGGTGTCGGCATGTGCCCGACTATCTACTGCTGACCGATGAGGGGCCGGTGGTGGTGGATGTGAAACCCGCTGCTCGACTGTCGTGTCCGGCGGTCGCGTTCACGTTCGGTTGGACACGAGTGGCGGTCGAGTCGAAGGGCTGGGTGTATGAGGTGGCCAGCGAACCGGGTGAGGTCGAGCTGGCGAATACCCGATTTCTGGCTGGTTATCGCCGGGACTGGTTGTTCGAGGGCGAGCTGCTCGATGAACTTCGATCTGTCGTACTGGACGGAGACACGCTGGGTACATCGTTGCGATGCCTGCCTGCCCGGCCGCAACCGGCGGTGAGGTCGGCGATTCTGCATCTGTTGTGGCGGCAACACTGAACAATCGACATGAGCGAACTCTCGAGTGCAACAACTGTCGCGAATATGTCTTCACAGCCTGACGCCCTTCGATGTGACTGGGCCCCATCGGCGGGTCCGCCGGCTATGCGAGTTGTAGCTGCTGCTGAAACTCGGTCGGTGACCACTGCTCACGGAACGCTTCCGGGCTGAGGAAGCCCAACGACCCGTGGGGTCGGTAACTGTTGTACTCGATCCGCCAGTCCTCGGCAAGAACACGGACCTCGGTCAACGAATGAAACACCTCGCACGACAAGAACTCGTCACGGAAACGCCCGTTGAACGACTCGCAAATCCCGTTCTGCCACGGCGATCCCGGATCGATGAACGACGCATCGACACCGGTGAACCGGCACCAATCCCGCATCGCGTGCGCGGTCATCTCGGTGCCGTTATCCATCCGGATATGGATTGGTCGCCGGCCAGTGGCAGCGATGACCTCATCGAGAACCCCGACCAACCGATCCGACGTGCACGACCGAAAAGCGCGGGTGGCCAATGCTTCCCGCGTGAACTCCTCGACGATGTTGAGGAACCGGACCTGACGCCCGTCGACGGTGACATCGACCTGGAAATCCAACGCCCACATCTGATCAGGTGCGGTTGCCCGCAACCGTTGATTGCGGCCGGTCCCGATCCGCCGCTTCTTCCGGACACGAGCTGGTCGTTTCAGTCCTTCCTCCCGCCAAAGCCGTTGGGTCCGTTTATGGTTGGTTACCAATCCCTCGCCCCGACATAAAGCGTGGGCTTTGCGCCATCCCCACCGCGGATGCTCGGCGGAGATTTCCCGTAACCGCGCCCGCAAGGCCCGGTCGAGTTCAGTGATCGTGGGTGGTCGGCGCTGGACCGATCGGGATTGCCCCACGACCACGCAGGCGCGTCGTTGCGACACCCGAAACCGTTGCTGCAGAACAACGACTGCTCTGCGACGACGGTCCGGGCTCAGAAATTTCCCCGGTTCACTTCCTTGAGCATGTCGATATCGAGGGCTTGCTCAGCGACCATCTTCTTCAGCCGCGCGTTCTCCCGCTCGAGCTCCTTGAGCCGTTTCGCGTCGTCGGACTTCATCCCGCCGTACTGGGCTTGCCAGCGGTGCCAGGAAGCGTCGGAGATCTCGAGGTGTTTGCAGACCTCTTCGATCGAGAAGCCCTGCCCGATCAGCTTCTCGCCTTCGCGGAGCTTCCGGATGACCTGCTCAGGGGTATGTCGTCGTGCCATGGCGTGTTGTCGTCCTCCTGCACCCATTCTGGTGCATCAGAACTCGCACAACCACTGGACCTGCTCAACGGGCTCCAGTCAGATGCGTAGCGCGAGTCCGCGCAACTCTTCATCGAATCTCTATCGGGCCTTCGCGCCCCTGCCACGGCGCTTTCTGGCCGTCGCAGTGTCGAATTGACAAATCCGGGCTGGGCTACGAGGGTTGTCGCGGCGACGGCCTCGGGGGTCCGTCGGAGGGAGGGGTTTTCAGATGCCGGTGCGCCATTGCGATACGAGGCCCGCTCGGGCTGCTGGATTCCGTTGCGGGGTGACGTGATGTCGGGTGGGTTCTACAACCACTTCGATGACGCGGATAAGTTCTGGGACGAGGAGCCGCTCACCCCACAGAAGTCCACTACCGCTCGATCTGCGTCGGTGCTGGCCACGGCCGCGCCGAAACCTCCACCCGCTCGGCAACAATCGGTGCCGTCGCAGGTCGAGAACAGTGCCGGCAGCACCCTCGAATCGGTAGTCGTGCCCCGGGTCGGCTCATCGCTGGTTTCGATGGAACTCGACCGTGGCTGTCTTCCGGTTCGTATCGCGATGAGTCCGCAGTGGAACAGTCACCTCGCCGCCCGAGACGTCGGCGAGGAGCTCATGGCGGCCTATAGAGCTGCTGTGTCGCAACGTATCCAGCAGTTGAGCGCGTCCGGTCGGTGGCCCAGTCCGCGAGAAATCTCGGACGCGACGACTCCGGACCTGCGAACGATCTCGATTGTTCTGCTGGAAACCCGGACCTGGGAGCAGTACACCGAGGTGTCGAGCAGCGCGATCAACAGTGGCCGATACCAGGTATCGGGTCGAATCGTGTTCGACGGAGGACATCCGGTCACGGTGACCGCTGATCGTACCTATCTGCGCTCGATCGAAGTGAGTGGTGATTGGGCCGAGACCGCCCATGTCGACACGATCGGCGGCGAGATCGTGTGGTGTGCGGAGCAAATCGCCTCGATGCGCCCGAAATCGTCCCACACGGGGACTACTCGGGCTGTACCGATGCCGACCCCGAGGACCGGTTGGACCGCCATCGGCTGCGGCTCCTCGACGAAAAGAGGCGATGATGGCCGACAAACTGACAGTCGGGTTGCCTACGGGGCGGGAAACGAAGGAATTCGGGAAGCTATCGGCGACGGTCGACGAAGGACGGGGACGAGTCGGAGTGGTCGGTGAAACAATGAGGATCGGCTCGACAGTCATCGTGGCCATATCTGCTTTGATTTCGATAACCGGATGCTCGCCGTCGCCGCCTTCCGGCGCGCCGACGACGACCGGGGCCCATCCGGTCATGATCCAGTCGCAATTGTGTGATGCGCTGAAGAATTTCTTCACTGACGACCTGCGTGTCGTCGACGTACGCACTACTCCGACTCTCACCCCGGGGTCCGAACTGAAGGTGGGTGGAATATGCGAAGTCCAGCAGGGGCAAAACCCGGCCGGTCACTACCAAGCGCGGCCCACGCTCAAGGACCTGGATCCGACCGAGGGGCGCAACGGGTACAAGAAGGCACCCGAATTGGGTGATTCTGTATGGGTTTTCGATCGGCGCACAGACGAGAGGAACCCCTCGGGTAGCGTTCGGTTCGCCACTCGCATCAAAGAATGGAATGCCATTCTCGAGGTCCAAGAAACCGACATCCTCACCGCCGGCGGTCCACTGCACCTCACCGATGACGACAAGCGCGCCTGCGTCCGATTCCTTACCGACATGACCACACAACTGGCCAACTGAGGTCAGCGGATTCCGCGGTTCGTGGTCGGCGGCGAGACTGCGCCGCCGGGGCGGGTCCGTCGGACACAAACCGCGCCGGTGGTCGCATACACATCGACGGCCGCCACTACCTCGGCCTAGACGTCCTGGCTGCTGATCGCGCCGAGTCGATACCTGGGACCTGTCACGCGCTGTCGGCACTATTACCGATCGCCTAGGAACGTATCGCGGCAGACCACGACGACCGCGGTCCGACGGCGTGCGCTGCCGTTCCGAGAATGGCGAGTCGGCCGCCTCGGCGGTCGGGTGCGAAGAGGTGTTCACAGCGGCTGGTGTTGCCGAAACTCACGGGCCGGTGGTCAGTCATGGTGAGGCATCGTGGCACGGCCTGTCAGATCGACGCCCGCCTGTACATGCGCAACCGCGCGACCCCTACGGAGCGTAGGGGCACGGGAGCGGACCGGTGAAGGGCAACCCTGGGTCGGCTCTTCACCTGACGCCAAATGCGTCCAGGCCCAGACGACACCTTCAGGCAGGCAGTAAACCTGTCGCGCGACAGTGGTCTTCGCGCTGCTGCGCTGACCGCAGCAGCGTCGGCCGGTTGCTCTCAACGGCGACCGCTGCCACACCCGCATTACGTGCGCAGCAATGTCCTTACGCGCTGACACGCGGCAACGCCCTGTCAGTCGGTCGCGGACTTTGGTCAGGCTGAGGAAATGCCATGTTTCTGAGACAGAACTTTTATGCCACGTCGCGAGACAAACCAGTAATCGCAGGTAGAACGCGGGGAGAATGCCATCAGCGGCGAGAACCTACATCTTCTTTTCTTCACATCTTCTTTTCTTCGGAACCAGTCGGCACTGGAGGACGTCGGCGTCGGGCATCGTCGCGAGTACGGACCGGTCGGCGGGCGAGATCAGCTGAAAGGACCAGGGAACGGCATGCCGACACATTGGCCGGTCAACAGCGACCAAGCGATTGTCGTCAAAATATCCAGAACAGCGGAGTTCATCGTCACCCTCTCGTAGCCATGGGGGTTCACCAAAGTCTCACCGCATCGGGCGGCGCGCAGGAATATAGCCGACAGGTCGCCGCCTCGGGCAACGAAACCGCCTGGTAGTCGCGTTTTCCCGGCGCGTCGCACCGCACCGGCGATGTCGGATCGACGTCGATCGGGCTGTCGTGAGTCCGCACCCATCCGCGAAGCTCCCGACGCCGAAGACTCGATGTCCCCTTCGACTCGAGAAAGGCATGGTCGTGCGAGCTGGCGCGCTGCGAGTTCACCCGCCTGGACCCGCGAACCCGGATCGGATCGCACGCTGTCCGAGGACGGCGCGGGTGGCTCGGCGGCGCGGTCCGTGGATCTCGGTGGTGGCCGCGGCGCTGCTGATCGGTGTCGGTCTGTCCGCTCCGACCAATGCCCAGCCCACTCCCCCCGGACCCGGACCCGGTCTCTTCACGATCCGCCCGCTCGCCCACCTCGATCAGGTCCTGACCGCGGACCCGATCTCGAAGGCGGCGGTCTGCGAGGGCGACGACGACGATCCGGAACAGACGATCCGGGTCCGTCCGGTGCGCGGCATGTACAACCTGCTCAACCAGCGCACCGACGAATACCTCGGCTACCACCGCGACGGTCGCACCGGCTGGACCGAACTCCTCGCGGAATGGGAAGTCGTCGCGGTCGGCGGATTCGGCGAGGATGTCTTCCTGATCCGGGTCCTCGACCTCGACGGTCCGCCCGCCGACGTCCTCACCTATCTCGGCGGCGACAACTCATCCGTAGCCGGTGTGCGAGCTGCTGCTGATCCGGGTCACCCGGCGTTCGAAACACAGTTGTGGAAGTTCGAGCGCGCGACAGGGAACCGCCCCTACTCCGGAGAGCTGGAGACGTCCGCCGGATCGTGAACCGGCGCCAACCCGAGGGCACGCCGGTCGGCGGCGGCGAGCCCTGGAGATCGGTATCGCGCCCACCGTCACACATTCCACCATGCGAATCAATCGTGCCGTCATGACCTTCGTGACGCTGGCTACCGCGCTCGGCGGCACCGCGAGTACTTCGGATGGCTGGACTTCTGACTCCTCGCGGACAGCGGCGGTTGCCGCGTGGTCCCACGTTCAGCCAGGACGCCGAGTCGGTTGGCGGTTGCCGTGCGAATGCGCGTGTTCTGCCGGTCGGCCACGATTTCGAGATTCAGCGTGCCGCGCCATCGACCCGGAGTAAACTCTCAGCTACCGATTGTGGTCACCTCACCCCACCGCCGTCGGGATTCCGTGCCGGGATCTCGACCGGAAATCCGGCCACCGGCATAAGCTGGTGAGCGGCGGTAGGGCCGGATCCGCGTCGAGTGACAGGTGCGGCAGGCGTTGACCCACAACGCTTTCCACGCGAAGTCCTGCAACTCGACGCCGTCGGGCTCGACGGGCGGTGGCCCTATGTTTGCAGGAGGACCGCCGTGTCGAGAGCCACCTCATCCGGAACCCGTCGCCTGATCGCCGCGACCGTATTCTCCGGAGCACTCGCCGTCGCGCCCTCGGCAATCGCCTCTGCGAATGCCGACATCGGCACCCCGGCTTCATCGCAGCCCGGTGCGGCCGCGCCGACGCTGATAGCGGTGCCCGGCGCACCGCCGTCGATCGTGGAACCCGAGATCCCGCAGCAGCCGCTCAGCCCGATGAATCCGGGAAACCCACTGAGTCCGGAGAACCCGGAAAATCCCGAGAACCCACTGAGTCCGGAAAATCCGGCGAACCCGGAGAACCCCGATAATCCGTCGAACCCGAACAATCCGAACAGTCCGGAGAACCCGAACAACCCGGAGAATCCGAACAGTCCGGAAAACCTCAACAATCCGGAGAATCCGGCCAACCCGAACAACCTGGACAACCAGTTCCCGCCGAACGGTGGGACCGGTCCGCAGAACTTCCTGCCGAGCCCGAGCGGCTGAGTCGGCACCCTACTGGATGACGGCGCAACCCTGCGTCGAGGAGAGGCCGCACGACACCTGAGCCAGCAGGCGCAGCACCGCCTCGATCGGGTTACTCGGTATGGCGATGAAATTGACCATGGTGGTTCCTCGCGGACGGCGGACGGTTGTCACCCTGTGCACCGGGTGCGGCGGTGCGTCCGTTACGCCTCGTCGTGCCCCGTGAATCACGGGCATCGGTTCTTTGCCGTTCCAACTCCGGAGACGACTGCTGCCATCATCCGGCAGAGCGGATGGGGCTGTTCCCTTCGCGTGGGGATGCCGACGCGTCAGCTACTGGGCCCAGCCCAGGTGCCCGAGTTCGTCGGTGTTCACCGAGCGGATCGTCAGTGTGCGGCCGTCGAGGATGTCGAGTGACCGGTTCGACGAACGCGCCGTCCCGATCGGCCCGCCGATGTCGACGTAACCGGGGCGACGGCGTTGACGCGCATGCCGTCTCTGCGTAACTCGTTGGCATATTGCACGTCAGCGCGGACTCGGACGGTGATTACGGGGAGGCAACTCGGGGAAGGGCCGGTCCGGGTCGCTGGTGAGAGTCAGCGAGCGCATGACTGCGCACGGTGACGATGCGGGCCGCCGGTGCGCGTCACGGCAGCGCCATCATGGCATTGGTCCTCGCGACCGCCCCGAAGACGTCGGCCTCGCATACCGCCCTGACCATATCCACATCGACCGTGCTCGGCACGTGATCGTGAGCGCAGGCGGGTGAAGCCTGTCCGGAACCGGTGATGCCCGCGTTGTTGATAACCGGTGATGCCCGCGTTGTTGATCATGAGGTCGAGGTGGCCGAAACGCTCCTCGATCGGCTCGGCGTCCGTGGACAGGGTCGGCGGATCGGTGATGTTCAGGGGCAGCGCATGTCACTCCCGCGGCCTGCGATATCGCCGCTGTCTCGCGCCTCGCCGTTCATCTACCGATTCCCTTATTGCCCCCGGTGACCAAGTCGAACTCTTGGTACACGGCCTGCTCAGCGATGACGGCTCCTGCACTGACTCGCGTCTCGAACTTCGATCCACGTGACGAGACAGCCGGGGCGCCTGTGACATCGGCCGCGTCTTCACTCCCTGCGTCGCTCTACGAGCGAAAGCTGAACTGCCGCCGTGATCTCGGTGAATCCTTTCGATCGAGATCCGGCGGCCGTACTCAGATGATGATCAGGCCCAGCAGCGCCCACACCAGACTGACTGCAGCGCCCGCGGCCGCGGAGCCGAGTCCGATAATTGCACTCATGGCTTCCTCCTCGTACTTCGATGAAAAGTTGAAATAGTTCGTGGGTCTGAGAACCCGAAAGTACGACGACCCCTCTATCATCGATCGGCGAATCACCGACCGAGTCCGAGGTTACTGTCGCCCAGCTGGGACGCCCTTTTTCGGGCATGTCCACGTCCCTACGCTTACACTCCGAATCGGTAGCGTCAAGGGCTGTTTCACCGCTGCGGATCGGTGTCATACGTCCCATGTAACCCGTGGATCACAACGCGAATCTCCAGTATTCGGCGGCTGATCGGACGAGAGTGGGATCGGGCGAATAGAACCGAATCATGTATGTACAGAAGGTAATTGGCACTTGCCACCGATCCGCATACTCGATTCCGACGCTTCTCGTCGACGCGCACGATCGATGCGATCACGTGGCGACGTATACGCGCCGTGGCCTTATCGTTCGAATGGCGATCGAACGGGGTTTCAGCCCTTCAACCCCCTGAAATAGACGAAAGACAGCAATCGCAATCCGAATGTGCGGCACTTCAGATAAAAATTCGGCATCGACCCGTCGGAATTTCGGACAGGACAAATCACCCGAGCCGTTCCGAGGAGCGGCCGCATAGGGCACTATCTCGACGAACTACAGGACAGTATTCCGATATTCGGGTATACGGCCGATTTTCCGGACAATTGTCACGGCCGATTCGGGTGCGGCTAGCACCGCGTCGCACCCCTGGGACGGGGGCGTATCCGCCTGCTCGGTCTCGCCGGACTCGGAACCGTCGGCCTTCGGTTCCACCCACCGCGCCACCGCGCTCGCTCCCGCGGATATCTGCCGCCGACCACTGTTGGCCGCACCGATCGTTCGGCCGCGCGCGACCGAGAGGGCGTCGCGGATCGAGGCGTTCTCGACTCCGTTCCACGATTCGACCTGCAACGCGCGGGCCTCGATGAACGCGTCGAGGGTCCGTGCCAGGGGGACGCGGTATCTGGCCAGTGTTCGGCCCGCCAGTGGCCGATGTACTTCGGAGACGCGCAGCGCGGCGTGCCGGTCGAGCACCGTTCGCAGGTGACTCGCCAGTTCCGCGTCGGCCTCGATGTGCTCGCGCAGGGTGGCCCTGGCGCTACCGACCGTCTGCTCCAGGTAGTCGGGTTCCTCGAGCCGGGTGCGCTCCAGCCGCAGGCGCTGCCACAGATACAACGACTGCTGGGCGACCAGCAGCAGGTTCAGCGTCTCACCGAGCATGCCCTTGTCGCGCCCGCGCTGATCTCGGCGACGCGCCGCCGCAGAATCCGTCGATGCCCGTATACATCGCCGAGGCGCTGGGCCGACGCCAGCCGCAACACGTCGTCGACCTTGTCCTCGATTCGGTCCAGGTGCGCTTCGATCCGGTCCGCCAACTGTTCGAGCGCGGCCGTCACGGCCATATGCGCCAGCACGGCCTGCCCGATCCCCGGGACGGGAGCGAGCGCCACCTGCGGATTCGACAGGATTTTCCCCGTCGTCGCCGACTTGGTCGTCTTGTGGAACGTGACCACGGTGCCCGGCTTCGGACGCGACGCGTTCTCCCAGATCCTGGATCCCTGGATGTAACGGGTGGCGGGGGCTGTGGTCTTCATCACTGATGAGGCGACCTTGCCCGCGACGTTCGACACCGGGGCGTCGGGTATCGAGATGGCGGTATCCGGGTCGTCGCTCGACCACTGGTCGACGAACTCGGCGATCAATGCCTCGTCGCCGACCACCACGGCACCGAACTCGTCGGCGATCACCGCGATGTCGGGAGCGACGCTCTCGTCCGCACCGGAACTGTCTACGGCACTGGTCATTCGACGTGAACCTTCCCCCGTGTATCGGCAGCGTCCGGACCATACATCCGACCGGCTCGGGCGGGAGGCGGATCGAGCGATACGTCACCAGAAGTTAGCTGGCCCGGGGCGGTGTGGCGCGCGGTTACGGAGTGGTACTCCGGGAAACGGTGGGCGGCAGTCGGCGACATTTGCCTGTGACCCGGATTCCACTTCAGTAACGCTCGCGGCTCCTACCACGACGTCCCTGGTGACACATGGCCCTTCGGGGGGGCCTGTCCGTTCACCTGTCGATCATCGTGGAATGGGGATGAGGGCATGTCTCTTCGTGAATTCTTCGCGCGGCACCGGATCGCTTCGGCGGTAGCCGCGCCCGCCGTCCTGGGTATCGCGGCGCTCGTCGCGGGATCTTTGGCGCTGACGTCGTCGCCGCATACCGCGGATCCCCGGCTCACGACGTCGGTCACCGAATGCCGGGACATGGTCACCATCTCGGTCGCCGGGCGTAACGACTCACCGGACGAGGCGACCACTCGGATGCTGGTCGACGCGAATGGGAACGCGCTGCCCGCCGCGATGTCGGGTGACTACCACAGCGAATGGGTCGACCCGGTTGTCAACGCACCGGCGGGCGCCGTCGACCCGGACGCCTACTCGGCCGTCTACATCGCGTATCCGGCGAATATGGACAGCTACGAAGACGCCGTGAACACCGGCGTCGCCAATACCCAGCAGGTCATGCGGGAGATCGCGCAGGCCTGCCCCGACACGCGGTTCTCCATCGTCGGCTACAGCGAGGGCGCCGATGTCGTGCGCCGGGTGGCGATGGAGATCGGGCATCAGGAGCCCGGCGCGGACGGCGAGTACGGCATCGTCGATCCGGCCGATGTGGTCGGTGTCGTCATCCTGGCCGACGCGGGTCGTTCGGCCGGAGACGGACCGTTCCCCGGTGCCGAGGACCCGTACGCCAACCCCGACGGCTTCGACCAGAAGTACCAGAACGGCAAGAACACGGCTCCCGGAAAGGGGGCGCTGCCGGGGACGAGCGGTGATTTCGGTGCCCTGAACGGCAAGATCGCGTCCTTCTGCTCCGAAGGCGACCTCACCTGCGCCGCGCCGGAGAACATCTCCCTGCTGCAATTGGTGGTCAACGTCGGCCGCCAGATCAATGTCGACGCACTCGAGCGCGAGGGGCTGACCCCGGCAACCGGACAGGACGTCGCGGTGACGCTGGGCAAGATCGCCCTGGCCGCGTTCGCCGATATCCAGTCGCAGAAGAACTGGATGCAGAGCGACGAGACCTTCCTCGAGGTCCTGCTGCGGGTGTCGGATCCGGAGTACAAGCCCGGTACGGCGCCGAAGACCCCGGCGAAGGCGGACACGATCGCCTCCGATCAGATGTCGCCGCTGGCCTACCTGCCGCAGAAGGTGCTCAACGAGATCATCGGTCTCATCGTGACGAACCAGAACACCATTCCGGTCATCATGAGCGACCCGTATCAGCTGACGCTCGGACCGAATCACACCGGTCATCACTTCGACTACTGGGATGACGCCGACGCCGCCGCGGGCAAGCCGCTGACCTCCGCCGAGTACGCGGCAGCCTGGCTGACGCATCTGGCCAAGCAGGCGCAGGCGGGCGAGCCGGTCGATACGAAGGCCAAGCCGCAGGAAGCCGATGTGGCCGCCGTGTACAAGGCGGTGGAGGAGACGAAGGCGAAGCCGACGAGTACCACCACGTCCAAGCCGACGACCACTACCAAGACAACGGGCGCCGAGGCGGCGAAGTCGAAGACCGGCGGTGAGTCGAAGACCACCACGTCGACGACAACCACGCCGCCCAGCACGACGACACCTCCGACCACGACACCGTCGACCACGACGACCACAACCACCGCGCCGACGACCACGAATCCGCAGACGACCACGGACCCGCCCGCCGCGCCGGCGGAGACGTCGACGACAACCCAGCAGGAGGCCGCACCGCAGGCCAGGAATTCCGTCGCGGCACCGCCCGCGGCGATGGCTCCGGTCGAAACTCCCGCACCGGCGCCCGCGCACGCCGCGCCCGCCGCGACTGAGCCGTCCGCGACCGGAACCGGCACCAGCCCGACCGGCACGACAACCGAATCCACGACCCCGACCACCACGGGCTCGCGGTAGCGAGTTCGACCGGATGCCCCGGATACCTCCCGCCAGAGGTATCCGGGGCATCCGCATGTCGGCGGGGTCCCGATACCGTTGCCACGCATAGAATTCGACGACGACCACGGAACCACCGAGCGCAACGGAGTGCCCATGAGCAACAGCGTCGAGATCGGCGCCGCCTACGACGACATCGCCGACCTGTACGTCGAAGTGGTCGAAGGTCAGCTCGCGGCACAACCCCTCGATCGGGCGATGCTCGACACCTTCTCGGAGTTGTTGCGCGCCAACGAATCCGGGCCCGTACTCGAAGTCGGTTGCGGGGCGGGACGGATCACCGACTATCTGTCGGGGCGCGGACTGGACATCAGCGGAATCGACGTGTCCGCCCGGATGATCGCCTATGCCAGAGGCCGCTACCCGGGCCTGCGATTCGACGAGGGTTCCATGGAGCGGCTCGACTTCGGCGACGGGGCGCTCGCGGGCCTGGTCGCCTGGTATTCGATCATCCACCTGCCACCGGATCGGGTGCCCGACGTGTTATCGGAGTTCTATCGGGTACTCCGTCCTAAAGGGCACGCGCTGCTGGCCTTCCAGGCGATCGAGACCTCGGTCGCGGTGGAGGCCTTCGACCACCGGGTGGCGCTCTCCTATCGCTGGTCGCCTCCGCGACTTGCCGAGGTGTTGCGCGACATCGGATTCACCGAGGTGTGCCGAATGGTGCGACAACCGGAACCGGACGAACGTGGCGCGCAGGGATACCTGCTGGTCACGAGGGATCATTGATTCGACCGGCACCCGCACCCAAGTGCGGGTACGTTTGGTCTGTCACACCGATTCGGGGTTGTGCGTACCCACCCGACAATGTGGTCGATCCATCATTCGAAGCTCACCGCTGTCGTCAGGGGGCGTCCACATATGGAGTTCGTTTCGCCGATCGATGCATTGTTCCTCCTCGCCGAATCTCGCGAGCACCCCATGCACGTGGGTGGTCTCATGTTGTTCGAGCCACCGGAGGACGCCGGACCCGATTACGTCCGGCGAACCCACGAGCGGATCCTGCGGGAGACCTCGTTCCATCCGACCTTCCGCAAACGCCCCGCCACCTGGCTCGGCGCGCCCCAGATCGGATGGACGCAGGAATCCGATATCGAGCTGGGCTATCACGTGCGCCGCGCCGCGCTACCCCGGCCGGGTGGGCAACAACAGTTGCTCGACCTGGCGTCACGGTTGCACAGCACGCTGCTCGACCGTCATCGCCCGCTCTGGGAGATGCACGTGATCGAGGGTTTCGGCGACGGCCGCTTCGCCCTCTACACGAAGATGCATCACGCCCTGATCGACGGCGTCTCCGGGCAGCGTCTGATGCGGCGCATCATGACCGAGGACGCGACCGCCCGTGACCTCCTGGTCCCGTGGAATCTGCCGCGCACCCATCCGAGGAACGCCGACGAACCTTCCGGTTCGGCGTTCGGCTCGGCCGCGCGCAATCTCCTGTCCGCGGCGGGATCGGTCCCGGCGCTGGCCCGCACCGCGCGGGACGCGCTGCTGCGTCAGCAGCTGACCATGCCGTTCTCCGCGCCGCGCACCATGTTCAACGTCCCCATCGGCGGGGCGCGGCGGGTCGTGGTCAGGTCGTGGCCGCTGGAACGGGTCAAGCAGGTGGCCAAATCCACCGGCTCGACCGTCAACGATGTCGTGCTCGCGATGTCGGCGGGCGCGCTGCGCGGATTCCTCAGGGAACGAGAGGCGTTGCCGGACAAACCGATGATCGCGATGGTCCCGGTATCGCTGCGCGACGAGGACGACAACGAGGCCGGCGGTAACAAGATCTGCGCCATTCTGTGCAATCTGGCCACCGATCTCGCCGATCCGTTCGACCGGCTGGAGGCGATCAAGGATTCGATGCATCGCAACAAGGAGGTGTATCGGGCCTTGTCGAACACCCAGGCGATGGCCCTGTCGGCGTTGACGCTGAGTCCATTCGCGATGTCGCTGCTGCCCGCGCTCAACTCGGTGGCCAACCCGGCGTTCAATATCGTCATCTCGAATGTGTCCGGCGCGCGCGAACCCCTCTATTGGAACGGCGCCCGGCTCGACGCGGGCTACCCGATGTCGATTCCGCTGGACGGGCAGGCCGCCAACATCACGCTCACCACCAACGGCGCGAATCTGGACTTCGGCATCGTCGGTTGCCGTCGCAGCGTGCCGCATCTGGACCGGATCCTGATCCACCTGGACAACGCGCTGACCGAGCTGGAGGAGTCGCACTAGCCTCGACGACACGCGGACGCTACCGGAACGAGCCGACTCGCCCCGTGGGGAAGAAGTTCTTTTCCGGCAAAACTAGAACGTGTTACTGTCAAATTATGGTGCACCACCCAGTCGAATGGACCGCTGCCGCGCCATGGCGATACCCGCGGTACGCGGGCTATTCGACTGTTCCGGTCGACCACGTGTGTCGTCGCGCCGGAACACGGCGGGGCATCTATGTAACTCGTTCTATAGCGTCCTCGGTCCGCGGCCAGCGGCTGCGGAGCCAGTAAGGGAGACCAGCACCCATGCGTACCGAAATCTGCGACCGGCTGGGGATCGAGTTCCCCATCTTCGCCTTCACCCACTGCCGCGACGTCGCGGCCGCGGTCAGCAATGCCGGCGGAATCGGCGTACTCGGCGCGGTCGGATTCACCGCCGAGCAGCTGGAAGTCGAGCTGAGCTGGCTCGATGAGCACGTGCACGGCGTCTACGGCGTCGACCTGGTCATCCCGTCGAAGTACGAGGGCAAGGGCATCGACGGGCTCAACCCCGAGGAGCTGGAAGCCAAACTGGCCGAACTGGTTCCGCAGGGCCACCGCGATTTCGCCGAGAAGATTCTCGCCGATCACGGTGTGCCGAAACTGCCCGCCGAAGAACACCACAACCAGTTGCTCGGCTGGACCGCCACCACGGTCGCCCCGCAGATCGAGGTGATCCTGCGCCACCCGAAGGCCAAACTGGTCGCCAACGCGCTCGGCACCCCGCCGACCGAGGTGATCTCGCAGATCCAGGACTCGGGCCGACTCATCGGCGCGCTGTGCGGATCGGTGAAACACGCGCTCAATCACAAGAACGCGGGTCTGGACTTCGTCGTCTGCCAGGGCACCGAGGGCGGCGGACACACCGGTGAGGTCTCCTCGCTGGTGCTCTGGCCCCAGGTGATCGACGCCGTCGGCGACCTGCCGGTGCTCGCGGCGGGCGGTATCGGCAACGGCCGCCAGATCGCCGCAGCCCTGGCGATGGGCGCGGCGGGCGCGTGGACCGGCTCGGTGTGGCTGACCGTGGAGGAGGCCAATGTGCCGCCCGCGCAGATGCAGAGCTACATCGACGCCACCAGCAACGACACCGTGCGCTCGCGCGCGTGGACCGGCAAACCGGCCCGCATGCTCAAGAACGACTGGACCGAGGCCTGGGAACAGCCGGAGAACCCGAGCCCGCTGCCGATGCCGTTGCAGATGATGGTGGCCCTCGACGGCGTCAAGCGCGGACACCGCTACCCCGAGGCCGCCAAGGATGTGAACTTCAATCCGGTCGGTCAGGTGGTCGGCATGTTGAACAAGGTCGAACGTTCCGCCGACGTCGTCGCGCGGCTGATCGAGGAATACGTCGAATCCTGCGAGCGTCTCAACAAACTCAACGGGGCTTGAGCGGCCATTCCGGCCACCTCGGATGCTCGCGTTCGAGGATCGGATCGGTGATACCGCCCCAGCAGGCCAGTCGCGCGGTATCCCAGCCCGCCAACTCCGAGCCCGACACGTAGACCGACTGGAGGAATTCCAGCGCCGCGCCGACCGGATCGTCGGCGCGGCGGAGGTCGTCGTAGTCGAAGTAGGCCGAATGGCTCGACCCGGCGGCGACCCAGCGCGCCCCGGGCGGCAGCGGACGATCGGCCAGCCCTTCGGGTTCCGGCGCGACATACGAATACAGCGTCGGGGCGGGCACTTTCGCGTCGCCGAACCAGAATCCCGCGCTGATCTCCTCGCGCGAATAGGCCTCGCGGGTCACCGAATCCAGGGTCTCGGGCAGGTCGATATGCCGGTCCGAGAACCGCTGGACCGCGAGATCGAAACTGTGCCAGAAGAATTGGACCGGGCTGATCTTGCCGGAATAGTTGGCGCTGAACTCCTCCAGTATCCGCCCGACCCGGACCAGGACCGTATGCGCGCGTCGCACCTGGTCGGGGTCGTAGTGGGCGTGCTCGGTGTCCTCGGCGAAGGGCCGCCCGACATCGGGGAGGTCGAACGGATGCGGATGGGGCAGAACCACTTCCACGCCCAGTTCGGCGAGGCCGTCCATGACGGCGGTGTAGAAACTCGCGACGGACCGGTCGGGGAGTTCGATCTCCACCTCGGTGCCCCTGTCGTCGGCGATCCGCAGCACGTGATCGAAGAAATCGAACGCGCAGGTGAACACGGGACCGCCGCGGGCGTCACCGAGCGGGACGGTGCTCAACCCGCGCGCGGTCAGCCGGTAGGTGATATGCCACCAGTGGTTGCGGCGGATACCCGTCGCGAGGGCGACCTTGCCGACGATCTGCGTGAACCGGTGCAGCGTCTCCTTGGCGGGGCGCCACGACTCGTAGGGCAGGGCGGGCAGCAGCTCGGCGGAGTCGGTCATACCGCAACGGTACGTTCGGCCGAGCGGGTGTGCCAGGAGTTAGCCAGATGTGTCGCGCACGTGGAACGCGCGGCTCGGACAGTGGTCGCTGAGGGCCTCAGGCCGTCGCCGCGTGCGTTTGCTCGACCGGTTCGGCCACGAGCAGATCCTCGAATTTCGCGACGACCTTCTCGTGGTACATCCCGAACAGATCCTCGAACAGCGCCAATTGCGCGTCCGACGGGCCCGAACCGGATTCCCACACGGCGACCAGCGCGCGCCAGACCAGCACGTGCAGATCGGCGGCGCCCGCGAAGAACGCCTGGACCGCCTCCGGCACCTCGAGCACCATCTCGCCGATGGAGTTGAGGATGGCCCGTTGCATGCTCATGCCGAGCGAGGTCAGCAATGTGCGGACCAGGACCACCTCGATGGCCAGGATCTGCTGGTAATCGGGGACCTCGCGCCGGGCCAGCGATTCCAGTTGATCGATGGCGGATTTCAACTCGACCGGATCGATGTCCTGCGCGCTCGCGGTGTAGGCGAGCAGGGCGTCCATCACGATGCCGCGCTCGACCTCGACGATGTCGCGGAACATATCGATGGCGACGTCGGGCATCGGGACCGAGAAGCGGAACAGATGCCGGTACACGTCGATTCCACCCGCTTCGCGGACGTCACGAATGGTGAAACCCTTGCCACGGCGGGCTTCGACGAAACCGTACGATTCGAGCCTGCCGAGCGTCAGTTGCGCGGTGGCCCGGTTCATATCGAATTCCTCGGCCACCTGACGGACCGACGGCATCAGTTCACCGGGCTGATATTCCCCCGCGGTAACCCGGCGTGCCAATTCATCGGCAACGTCGGCGACTACCGTTCGGGAACCCATCAATGCCACCTTTCGGCTCTGGCTGCACGTCCCAGACAGTCTAGGACGCGCGAGGTCGGACCGCATCTATGTAACACTGATCCGCGCACGATGTGAGGTGATTCATGACCATTGGACGGGGAATCGATCGACCGGGCGAGATATCGACCGGTACCGGCACCCGCGTTTCCACGACGGAAACGGCCGCCGCGCTCCCGGTCGGCCGGGTGGTCCGCAATGCCAGAATCGCATCGATTCCGGTGGCCTTCGCAGGTAGAAGGGCGATCGGCTACGGAAAGCGCGCGCTCGGCCGTTCGGCCGCGGAAGTGAATCGCGACATCAGGTCGCGGACCGCGCAGCATATTTTCGAAGTTCTCGGCGAACTCAAAGGCTGCGCGACGAAATTCGGTCAGCTCCTCGCCATCTACGAACTCGCGCTGCCGTCGGAGCTGGCCGAGCCGTACCGGATCGCGCTGGGCGGGCTCCAGGACTCCGCACCGGCGATGCTGCCGTCAACGGTGCGCGAGGTGCTGGCCGAGCAGTTGGGCCGGGACTGGCGAACGAATTTCCTCGAGTTCGACGAGCGCCGGGCCGCCGCCGCGTCCATCGGGCAGGTGCACCGGGCCGTGTGGCACGACGGCAGAGAAGTCGCGGTCAAGATCATGTATCCCGGCGCCCGCGAATCGGTGCTCGGCGATCTCGACCAGTTACGCCGCATGTCGGCTCTGCTCGGGGTATTCGTACCCGGCGCCGATGTCGCGGCGCTCACCGATTCGGTGCGCGCGGGCATTCTCCGGGAACTCGACTACGCCGCCGAAGCCGCCAGTCAGCGCGCGTTCGCGGACGCCTACCGTGACGATCCGGAATTCCGGGTCCCGGACGTGGTGGCCCAGCGGGGCGATGTCGTCATCTCCGAATGGCTCGACGGCACCCCGGTGCCGCACATCATCGCCTCGGGTTCGCAGGCCGAACGCGATCGAGTCGGCATGGCGATGGTGCGATTCGTGCTCGACGGTTGCACGCGCACCGATCTGCTCTACTGCGACCCGCATCCCGGCAATTTCCGGGTGCTGCCCGACGGCAGACTCGGCGTCGTGGATTTCGGCGCGTGCTGCCGATGGCCACCCGCCGGTTTCGACGGTCTGGCGCTGGACTACTGCCGTGCCGTGTTCGAAGGTGGGCCGACGGATCTGGAAGCGGCGAGTAGGCGGCACGGATTCGTCACCGACGATCGCAGTTTCGATGTGGACGCGCTGTTCGCGGCGGTCCTGCCGTGCAGTGAACCGCTGCGGCACAAGACCTTTCAGCTGACCTCACCCTGGTTGCGCAGGCAGGTGGTGCGCGCGACCCGGCCCCGGCTGTCGAATGTGGCCAGACAGTGCACGATCCCGGTGCCTTTCACCCCGTTCGCGCGATCCTCGCTGACGATCATCGGCGCGCTGGCGCAACTCGGCACCGAAGGCGCCTACCGCGAGGAGATCGTGCGGTCGCTTCCGGTGCTGGCCGAGGTCTTCGACCGGCTGGACCAGCAGGATCCCCGGCCCGTCGATCTCGCCGCGGCCCGTGAACGACGGACGCGACGGATCACGGCGAGCTAAACGTCTGAGACAGATTCGGGCGAATTCCAGCCGGACAGCCACTCGCGCCACCGCGGCTCGACCAGTTCGGCGAGCACGTCGTATCCGCCCTCCCCCGGATGTGCGCCATCTCCCGCGCGCACCTCGCGCATCCACGCCGGGTTCTCGCGCAGAGCGTGATGAATCCGCACGTAGGGCACGGCGGCCGACGCGCAGATCTCGGCGAAACGCTCGTCGAGTGCGGCACTGCGCGCGTTGTGGTCCTGGTCGGCGACCGGCGGCGGCGCGACGGCGAGTACCCGCCAGCCACGTGCCGCGGCCTGGCGCAGCATCCGCGCCAACGACTCCGCGGACCTCGCGGGATCAACGCGCGGGCCATCGCCTTCCCAGGAGGTGTCGTTGACCCCGAACGACAGCACGACTCCGGCGTCGGTCCCCGACGGCAGACGCTGGTCGCACTCCCCCAGCCAGCGTTCGGCGATCTCGACCGAGGTCTGGCGGCGGACGCCGAGGTTGTAGAGCGTCGGCGCGAAACCGTCGGCATGGGCCGAGGCGCCGAGGCGGCCGACCCAACCGAGGCAGCGGGGGTCGCCCACCCCGGCGACGAAGGAATCACCGACACAGCAGATACGAAGATCACGAAGCACACCGTGATCCTGTCAGTCCGCGCCGGCGACGAACGGTCGACGGGGTCGATACCGGACAGCCGAATTCAATAGGATCACCGTGTTCGTCCGGGAGGGAGTTTGCTGTGACAGGGGTAATGACGAGCCGGGCGCAGACGCCGCCCGCGTGGTTCACGGAATTGTTCGCGCATCGGCGTTGGATCCGCCGAACCGGGCCCTTTCCGCATATCTACGCCCGCGATATCTTCGTCGCCGACTTCTACCAGCGACTCGTCGACGATTACGCGCGCGTGCGAGCCGAGCGAATCGACCGATTCCATCGCGTGACCGGCCACGGTGACGCCACCGCGCTCGGATTATCCGAATTGCGGGACGGCCCGCTCGCCCTATTCGCCACGAGGGAATGGCACGACCTGATCGCCGGGGTGACCGGGGTGGCGGCCACCGGCGATATCGACGGTTCGGTACGCCACCACGCGCCGGGCAGTCCGGCCGGGACACCGGACAACGGACTCGCTCCCGTGCTGTTCGCCGAACCCCCGCCCGGCCCCGCCGAGGTCCGCCTGCCCGGCGAGGCGGGCACGCGGGAGACCGTGCGGGCGGTGGCGGTGCTGTTCCACCTGGGTAATCCGGACTGGCGCACCGGTGACGGCGGCGAGATCACGCTCCGGGCCGATAGCGGCGGCGATTCCACCGCACCCGCGCTCACGATTCCGCCGCTGGACAATTCGATGGTGATCTTCGAATGCACGCCGCGCTCGTGGCACCACTTCGCGGGCGGCAACACCGCAGATCGCGGCAGCGTGGTGATGTGGTTGCACCGACCGAGACACGAGGCGGAGTCGCGATGGGGAGCGGGGCGCCTCGACCAGCGCTGATGACCGGCGCGGTGTTCCGTCGGTCGCGGTTCAGCCCGGTATCGAGACGCCGGTGAGCCGTTCCGACATCGCCCAGAGACGTTGCGCGAGATCGGTGTCGAGGGCCTGTTCGTTGCGCGGCTCCTCCTCCTTGAAACGGTGGAAATAGCGACCGTTGATGGCGTCGGTGTCCGTCGTTGTCACCAGGTGCACCAGCGGGCCCGCGCCCTTCTCCGGGCGGATGAAGAACGGGCGGGCCAGCGGCGAACGCACGAACGCGCCGACACCGAACGGGATGTTGTCGTAGACATTGGTGGCGACGGCGCCGGGGTGGAACGCGGCGGTGACCAGTCCTGTGCCCTCCGTGCGACGCGCCAATTCGCGGGTGAACAGGATGTTCGCGAGTTTGGACGCGCTGTAGGCGCCGAGCATGCCGAACGATCCGGTCGTGGCGTTGGCGATTTCCGGATCCAGTTTCGCCGAGCGGTAGGTCATGCTCGAGGTGTTGATCACCCGCGGCTTCGGCGCCAGAGACAGGCGCTCGAACAGCAGACCGGTCAGCAGGAACGGGGCGAGATGGTTGACCTGGAAGGTCAGTTCGTTGCCGTCGACGGTCGCGGTGCGTTTCGGCCACGAGCCACCCGCGTTGTTGGCGAGGACGTCGATGCGCGGGTATCGGCTCAGCAACCGCTCGGCGAGGGAACGTACGTCGTCGAGTCGGCCGAAATCGGCGAGAAAGGCTTCCGCGCCCACCGCCGCTGCCACCTCCCGAGTGCGTTCGGGCGAGCGGCCGACCACCGCGACCGTCGCACCGCGCGCCGCCAGTTTCGCGGCGGCCTCGGCGCCGATACCGGAACTCGCGCCGGTCACCACGATGGTGCTGCCTGCCAGATCCCGCTCGTGCTCTGCCATGGTCTCCCTCGCTCGTCCGGTCCGCCATAGATCGTTATCGGCGCCGACGATTTCGGCAAGGCCGTGGGTCGCCGGACGGTTGCCGACCGGCCCGCCCTGCCCCGCCGCCGTTGTCTCTGGCAGGCTGATCACCGCCCGAAACGGCACTCGCGGCGTCGCACCACGGCGGCGTGTTGGGCCGATCGGACACGGTGACCTGCTGCATACTCACCGAACGCGCGACGCGGGTGGCCGGTGAAGCTCCAACTCGATCCGAAAGTGCCGATACGACATGCGAGTCGACGGGCGGGACATCCCGGTCACGGGCAGCCTGCTACAACCGCTGATCCGGCGGACCACTGACATCGTCCGTGTCGTCATCGCGGCGCTGTGGCTGGCCGTCGTCATCGCCGCGTCCGTCATCACCCGGCCGGAATGGCTGGCACTGGAGCGCTCGGTCTCCGATATCGTCGGCTTCCTCACCCCCGATCAGTCCAATCTCGTCTACCTGGTCTACGGCGTCCTGATCCTGATCCTGCCCTTCGCGATCCTGATCGAACTCGTCATCGGCAGGCAGTGGAAACTCCTCGCCGGATACGCGGCGGCCGGATTGACCGCGGGCCTGCTGCTCTCCATCACCGGGACCGGTCTGTCCGCGCCGAAATGGCATCTCCAGGTGCCGGACCGCCTCGACACCTTCCTCTCCCAATTCCTCGACGATCCGCGCTGGATCGCGATGCTCGCCGCGGTGCTCACCGTCTCCAGCCCCTGGCTGCCGACCAAACCGCGGCGCTGGCTGTGGTTCCTGCTGCTCGCGTTCGCGCCGATGCACCTGGTGGTCAGCACCGTGGTTCCCGCGCGCGCGATGCTCGGGCTCTCGGTCGGCTGGCTGGTCGGCGCGCTCATCGTCTGGGTGGTCGGCACGCCCGCGCTGGAGGTTCCGCTCGACGCGGCCGTGCGGATGCTGGCCCGGCGCGGGCACACGGTGAACGGTTTCACCGTGGTGCGCCCGGCGGGCCCGGGCCCGTTGACGCTGGCCGCCGCCGTGACGGGGCCGGAGCGGGAACTGATGATCGAGTTGTACGGCAAGAACCAGCGCAGTTGGAGCGCGCTGCGCATGCTGTGGCGCTGGTTGACGTTCCGCAGCAGCGAGACCGCGGCGCTGCACGGGTCGATGCACCGGGCGGTCGAACACCGCGCCCTGATGACCATCGCCGCCGACGACCTGGGCCTGTCGAGTCAGACCGCCGTCGGCGTCGCCGCGCTCGACCGAGGCTGGATGCTGTACGCGCACACGACCCCGCGCGGCACGACCATCGCCGAACTGCCCGAATCGGTGCTGCCCGGGGTGTGGACGGCGTTGGATCTGCTGCACAGGGGCCAGATCTCACACGGCGATCTGCGTCCGGCCGAGGTCAGGATCGATGACGGCGCCACGCTGTTCGGCGGATTCGGCAGTGCCGAATTCGGCGCCTCCGACACCCAGATGCAGTCCGATATCGCGCAACTGCTGGTCTCGACGACGGCGATCTACGGTAAGGAACCGGCCGTGCGGGCCGCGATCGAGGCGCTCGGCGAACAGACCATCCTGCTGGCCTCGCGTCGGCTGACCAAGAACGCCATGCCGTCGGGTATCCGCAAATCGGTCTCCGGCGGCGGCTCGGTGGTCGCCAAGGCCCGCGAGGAGGTCCGCAAGCAGACCGGGCAGGACAAGATCGAGGCCGATCAGATCACCCGGTTCTCCCGTAACCAGATCATCCAGTTGGTGCTGTTGATCGGCCTGGTCTACGTCGCCTACCCCTTCATCAGCGCGGTTCCGACCTTCTTCACCCAGCTCAAGACCGCGAACTGGTGGTGGGCGCTGCTCGGGCTCGGCGTGTCCGCGCTGACCTATATCGGCGCGGCGGCGGCGCTGTGGGCGTGCGCCTCCGGACTGGTCAAATTCACGAATCTGGTGATCATGCAGATCGCCAACACCTTCGCCGCGACCACCACACCGGCCAGGGTGGGCGGACTCGCGCTGAGCGTGCGTTTCCTACAGAAGGGCGGCCTCGGGGCGGTACGGGCGACGGCCGCGGTGGCGTTGCAGCAGGCGGTGCAGATCATCACCCACCTGAGCCTGCTCGTGCTGTTCAGCGTCGTGGCGGGAACTTCGGCGAACCTGTCGCATTTCGTGCCGGACGTGATGGTGATCTACCTGGCGGCGGGTGTCGCGGTCGGCATCATCGGCACGTTCATGTTCGTGCCGAAACTGCGGCACTGGCTCAACAATTCGGTGCGGCCGCAATTGCAGGAGGTACTCGGCGAACTCGGTCACCTGGCCCGGGATCCTCGACGCTTCTTCATCATCGTGCTCGGCTGCGCCGCGATCACCCTCGGTCAGGCGGGTGCGCTGTGGGCCAGTATCGAAGCCTTCGGCGGCGGCACGAATTTCGTGACGGTCACCATCGTCACCATGATCGGCGGCACGCTGGCCTCGGCCGCGCCGACGCCGGGCGGTGTCGGCGCGGTGGAGGCCGCGCTCATCGGCGGATTGGCCGCGTTCGGGGTGCCCGCGACGATCGCGGTCCCCTCGGTCCTGCTCTACCGGGTGCTGACCTGCTGGCTCCCGGTGTTCTGCGGGTGGTTCACCATGCGGTGGATGACCTCGAAGAACATGATCTGAGCCGGATATACGAACGACGCCGGACAGCGACGCGTCCTGAACTCGGTCAGGCGGTGACGATGTCGGCGAGCCTGGCGGTGATCAATTCCTCGGCCTCCGACACCATGCGTTCGATGAGTTCGGCGCAGCCGGGGATGTCGTGGATCAGGCCCTGGGCCAGGCCCGCCGACCAGATTCCCGCGTCGAGATCGCCTTCCTCGAAGACGCGGCGGCCACGCGCGCCCGCCACGAGTTCGCGGACGTCCTCGAATTTTCCTCCGGCCTTCTCGATTTCGACGACCTTGCGGCTGATCTCGTTATCCGCGACGCGAGCGGTATTGCGCATGGTGCGGAAGATCAGCTGGGTGTCGAGTTCGCTGTTGGCGACGATCTGTTCCTTGACCTTCTGGTCGATGGCCGATTCGCGGGTGCACAGGAAACGGGTGCCCATATTGACGCCGTCCGCGCCGAGCGCGAGCGCCGCGACCAGCCCGCGGGCGTCGGCTATACCGCCCGAGGCGATCATCGGGATGTCGAGGACGCGCGCGGCGGCGGGGATGAGGATCAGGCCGGGGATATCGTCCTCGCCCGGGTGACCCGCGCATTCGAATCCGTCGATGCTGACGCCGTCGACGCCGACGTGCTGGGCCTTGAGCGCGTGCCGCACGCTGGTGCATTTGTGCAGCACCTTGATACCGGCGTCGTGGTAGTACGGCAGGTACGGCTCGGGGTTGGACCCGGCGGTCTCCACGATCTTCACACCGCTGTCGATGATCGCCCGAACGTATTCGACGTACGGCGGCGGATTGATCGACGGCAGGATGGTGACGTTGACGCCGAACGGTTTGTCGGTCAGCTCCCTTGTCCTGGCGATCTCGTTGCGCAGTTCGTCGGGGGTTGGCTGGGTGAGAGCGGTGATGAAGCCGAGTCCGCCCGCGTTCGCGACGGCCGCGACGAGTTCGGCCCGGCCGACCCACATCATGCCGCCCTGCACGATGGGGTGCTCCACCCCGAAGGTCTCGGTGAACCTGGTCCGCAGCATCGCGCTACTCCTCTATTCCGGGTGGGCGTCGTTCCCGCCCCTGCCGGGTCGATCGTGACACGGGGTCGACCGGCAGACAACCCACAAGTGAGCCGGGATTCGCACACATGATCTCCTGACGTAGGGTTCTCCTCCATGTAGATCGGGTTCGGACATCTGTAAATCAGCAGATCGAAGCATATTTATCGACCTCGATGGCATCGCGAGACGATTAACGATCATTCTTCTCTCGATCGCTTGCCGCTGCTGTAAGTTAGTTGTTATTCTCGTCTCAGTTCAGCCCGTCGATGCCGTCGGTCCCACCGGCGTGGGTCACGGTCCCCTCCGCGACTGCTCGCAGTTCGCGACACCGCACAGCCAAGGAGTTCGCGGCATGACCACTGGTGCACAAGCACTCGACGAACCGATCCGTTCGCGGCGCAACCACTGGAACAACCAGCTCGCGGCGCACGCGCAGATGCGTCCCGAAGAGGTCGCCGTGCGGTTCCGCGGTGTGGACACCACCTGGAAACAGCTGCACGAACGCTCGCTGAAATTCGCCGACGCCCTCGCCCGACGCGGTGTCGGCTTCGGCGACCGGGTGCTGATCCTGGCGCTGAACTACCCGGAATACTTGGAAACCGTCTTCGGCATCAACGCGCTCGGCGCCATCGCGGTGCCGGTCAACTTCCGGCTCACCCCGCCCGAGGTGGCCTATATCGTCAGCGACAGCGGCGCGAAGGCGATCGTCACCGATACGGTGTTGGCGCCACTGGCCGCCGCCGTCGCGGCGCAGTCCCCCGCGTTGGAGACCCGCGTGGTCATCGGTGGCACGTCCGGTGACGGTGTCGTCGGATTCGACGACGCGCTGGCCGAGGCGGGCGCGCCGCACACCCCGCTCGACATCCCCGAGGACACCCCGAGCCTGATCATGTACACCTCGGGCACCACGGGCAGCCCCAAGGGCGCGGTGCTCTCGTACGCGAATATGAACGCCCAGGCGCTCACCTGTATCCGCGCGCTCGCCATCGAACCGGAATCGGTGGGCTTCTGCACCTCCCCGCTGTTCCACATCGCCGGACTCGGCAGTCTCGCACCGTATTTCATGCTCGGCGCGAAAACCGTCCTGCATCCGCTCGGCGCGTTCGACGCCACCGAATTCCTGGACGCGCTGGAGGCCGAGCAGGCGACGACGGCCTTCTGCGTGCCCGCGCAATGGCAGCTGATCTGCGCCGATCCGACCGTCACGGATCGCAAGCTCGCCCTCGAGGCGCTGAGTTGGGGCGCCGCGCCCGCCTCCGACACGGTGCTGCGCGCCATGGCCGAAGCCTTCCCGACCGCGTTCAATGTCGCGGTCTTCGGCCAGACCGAGATGTCGCCGATCACCTGCGTCCTCGAGGGCAAGGACGCGATCCGCAAACTCGGCTCGGTCGGCAAACCCATCCCGACCATCCAGGCCCGCATCGTCGACGACGAGATGAACGATGTCGCCCCCGGCGAGATCGGCGAGATCGTCTATCGCGGACCGACTCTCATGCAGGGCTACTGGAACAAGCCGGAAGCCACGGCGGAGGCGTTCGCGGGCGGCTGGTTCCATTCCGGCGACCTGGTGCGCCAGGACGAGGAAGGGTTCATCTACGTCGTCGACCGCAAGAAGGACATGATCATCTCCGGCGGCGAGAACATCTACTGCGCCGAGGTGGAGAACGTGCTCTTCGCCCACCCGCTGATCCGCGAGGCGGCCGTGGTCGGCCGGGCGCACGAGAAATGGGGCGAGGTGCCGGTCGCGGTGGTCGCGCTCGTCGATCCGGACGCCGAACTGACCATCACAGACCTCGAACCGTTCCTCAACGAGAACCTGGCGCGCTACAAGCACCCCAAAGAACTCGTCGTGGTCGCCGAACTGCCCCGCAATGCCAGCGGCAAGGTCGTGAAAGTTCAGCTGCGCAAGGATTATTCGTCCTGACCACACGCCCGATCCGTGACTGGGACACGGGATCGGGCACGCGGACGGCGCGGACGCGTCGGTATCACCGGAAGGTGGACCGAGGCGTCCGCGCCGTCGTGCTCAGCCGGTCGAGCGATCGGCCCCGGCCGTGGCGTCCCCGCGGACCAGATCCTCCAGGCCGGGCGCGACGAGAGCCTCCACCTGGCGATAGGCGTCGGGGGCCGCCAGCGGCGGGTCCGAATCGGCGATCATCCCGAGTAGCCCGACGATGCCCCAGGACAGGAAGTTGACCGGCGCGGACAGGACCTGCTCCTCGACATCGAAGGTGTCGGTCAAACGCTCGATGAGAATCTTGGCGACCATGCCGCGAGTGGCGCGCAGCAGAACCGCGTTGGCCTTGCGGCCGAGCAGAGCCCGGTACACCTCGGGGTTCTCGGCGGCCAGTTGGAACAGTGTGTAGACGGGAGCGAGCGGAGCCGAAAGCGGTGGCGCGAAAGGGTCATCCGGGTCGGGGCGCGCCGCCATGATGGTCGCGCGCAGATATTCGGTACTGCTGACCAGCAGCAGATCGTCCTTGTCGCGGAAGTGGGAGTAGAAGGTGGAGCGGCCGACATCGGCCCGGTCCAGGATGTCGCTGACCGAGATCCGCTCGTAGCCGCGCTCGATCATGAGCTCGATCAGGGCCTGGTGCAGAGCGTTTCTGGTCCGCCGGACACGGCGGTCGTTACCTTTGTTCATCGCGCTGATTCCGAGTACATGAGTCCTCCGGACAAAGCACGCGAAACCGTCCCGAACGGCACGGTTCCCGCCACTTTGCTCCTGGTCGAGCCGCTGATACACCCCCGATCATGAACACATGACCGGAAACAGACAACAGTTCGACAGCGTGACTTCGCGGACAGCGAACGAAATCGGCCTGCTGATCACCAAACCGCGTGGATATCGCCTCGTCAAATTCCTGTACCTGCTCGGGCGCGTAGGGGCCCTGAACACCGCGCTGATCAGGGAGAGCGGCGCGGGCCTCGGCGCGGACGTCCTCGATATCGGTTGCGGTCCCGGTGATCTCGTCCGCGCGATGGGCGAGCGTGTCGGGCCGGACGGATCGGCGACCGGGGTCGACCCGTCACCCAGGATGATCGAATACGCGACGGCGCGGTCGTCGGCCGGTTGTCGATTCGAGGTCCGCGCGGCGCAGGACATCACCGCGCCCGACGCCTCCTACGACCTGGTGACCTGCACGTTCGTCATGCACCACATACCCGAACAGCATCGCCGCGCAGCCATCGCCCACATGTATCGGGTGCTGCGCCCCGGCGGACGACTGCTACTCGCCGATACCTATCCGGGCGGACGCCTGAAGGCCGTGGTCGCGATCATGTCCCGCTTCGCCGCCGCGCGCGCCCACGACCACGCCGAGGATCCGGTGGCCGCCATCGACATACGCCGATACCGAGAGGATTTGCGGGACGCGGGTTTTCGCACCGTCGACTTCACCACGGTCGGCTCGTCCACCGCGATGTTGCTGGCCACCAAGTAGACCGAAATTCGGTCGACCGGCACAGGTCCGCCCTTCTACGCTGACCGGATCAGCAGGAGGGGGTCGTCAACATGTCGACATTACGAGTCACCGTCGAAGAATTGGTCGTCCATCCGCATCCGAACGCGGATCGACTCGAGTTGGCGCAGGTCGGTCTGTACCGCGCCGTCGTCGCCAAGGGAGCGTTCGTCTCCGGCGACCACGCGCTCTACATCCCCGAACAGGCGGTGCTGCCCGATCCGCTGATCGAGGAGATCGGGTTGAGCGGGAAACTGGCGGGCGCGCAACGCAACCGGGTGAAGACCGTGCGCCTGCGCGGGGAGGTCTCGCAGGGCATCGTCTGCGTACCGGCGGCCCTGGGCGAGGTCGACCTCGCGACGGCCGCGCTGGCCGGGACCGATTTCGCCGAGACACTCGGCATCACCAAATGGGTTCCGACGGTGCCGGTCTCGATGTCGGGGCAGGTCGAGGCCGCACCGGACCTACTGCGCTGGATCGATGTCGAGAACATCAAGCGGTACCCGGATATCTTCGAGGCGGGCGAACCCGTCGTCGCGACCGAGAAGATCCACGGCACCGCGTGCCTGTTCACCTACGTGCGTGACGGCGAGCGGACCTACGTGTCGTCCAAGGGTGTCGGCGGGCAGTCGTTGGCGCTGACACCGGCCGAGGGCAACCTGTACTGGCGCGCGGTCCACCGCTACGGACTCCTCGAGGCGGCGCGCGCGATCGCCGACGAATTCGGCCTGGCCAGGGTCGGATTCTTCGGTGAGGTGTACGGCGCGGGCGTCCAGGACCTGCACTACGGCGCGGCCGCCGACCGTGACGAGACCCTGGGCTACGCGCTGTTCGACGTCGCGGTCGATCCCGAGCCGGAACCGGTGCGCTGGCTCGGTCACGCCGAAATCGGCGCGGTCTGGACCGATCTCGGTCTGTCGGTGCCACGGGTGCCGGTGCTGTACGAAGGCCCCTACGACGCCGCGCGGCTCGTGGAACTGGCGGAGGGCAGGGAGACGGTCTCCGGATCGGAAACCGGTATCCGCGAAGGGCTGGTGGTACGCCCGGCGACCGAACGACGCTCGGACGTCCTCGGCGGTCGTGCCATCGGCAAGATCGTCTCCGACGGCTACCTGCTGCGCGACGGGGGCACCGAATACGAGTGAACCACCCGCGCCGCCGCGAAAGGGGCAGGCGGACAGCCTGAAACGCATTCCTCTTCCACCCCGCGATTACGGCATAATCGCGGGGGTACCGCTCCCGGGCTTCTCGGCCCGAGCGAGGCGGAGAGGGAGGACACGATGGGGTCCGGTCTGCCGGATGGGCGCGATGGTGGCAACGGTCGGGAGCAGGGTCGGCGCACGACTCTGCTATCGGCCGCCGTCGCCGCCGTGGCCGACCTACTCGGGGTCGCTCCCGAGGCGGTCGCCACCGGTGTGCCGTTCAGCGACCTCGGGCTGAGTTCCACCCAGCTCGCCCGGCTGACGGCCGCGCTGGAGGACGCCACGGGTGTCGAGGTGTCGCTGACCGCCCTCTACGACCACCCCGACATCGAGCAGCTTGTCGAGCATCTCGCGACGCCATGACGGCCGCCGACACTCCCCTCCCGCCGCCGCACCCTCCGGTCTCCATCGTCGGGATGGGATGCCGAGTGCCCGGCGCGGACGGTCTCGACGAGTTCTGGGAACTGCTGCGCACCGGACGCGACGCCACCGGCGAACCGCCCGAGGGCCGATCGGTCACCCGGCACGCCGGCTATCTCAGCGATATCGACCGGTTCGACAACGACTGGTTCGCGATATCGGCCAGGGAAGCCGCGGTGATGGATCCGCAGCAGCGGCTGGCGCTGGAAGTCGCGATCGAGGCGATCGACGACGCGGGCATCGGCTATCGCACGCGCGGTCGCGGTGCCGCGGTGGTGTTCGGCGCCTGCGGATTCGACCACGGCGTCACGGTGCTCGGCTCCGCCGGACACGACGCGCCGTACGCGGTCACCGGTTCGGCGCTCAGCATCATCGCCAATCGGCTGTCCTACGTGCTCGACCTGCGCGGACCGAGCCTGGTCGTGGACAGCGCCTGTTCGTCCTCGCTGGCCGCGGTGGATATCGCGCTGCGACTGCTCGCCGACGAGACGGTGCCGTTCGCGATCGTCGGCGGGGTCAACCTGACATTGCTGCCCTACACCTCGGACTACCTCGCCGAGAGCGGATTCCTGGCCGAGGACGGCCGGTGCAAACCGTTCGACGCGGCGGCCGACGGTTACACCCGCAGCGACGGTTGCGGGGTGATCGTGCTGCGGCGCACCGCCGACGCGCGGCGCGCGGGCGATCGGATCTACGCCGAGATCGCCGGTGCCGCCGTCGGTTCCGACGGTCGCTCCAACGGTCTGTACGCACCCAACGGCCGGGCCCAGCAGGACACCATCCGCACCGCGTGGTCGCGGGCCGGACTCGATCCGCGCTCCGCGGGCTACATCGAATGTCACGGCACCGGCACCGCGCTCGGCGACGCGGTGGAGGTCGGGGCGCTCGCCGCGGTCCTCGCTACCGACGAGCCCGACCCGGCGCCGATCCGGATCGGCTCGCTGAAATCGAACCTCGGCCATCTGGAGGCCGCCGCCGGGGTGACCGGCCTGATCAAGACCGCGCTGTCCATCCACCACGCGACGATCGCGCCGACCGTCCACTTCACCAACGAGAACGCGCTGTTGAAACTGGGCGAACGCGGGCTGGAGGTGCCGACCGAACCGGTCGACTGGAGCGCGACGCCGCGCGCCGAACGTCACGCGGGGGTGAGTTCTTTCGGATTCGGCGGGACCAACGCGCACGTGGTCCTGCGCGGGGTCGCGCAGACTCCCGGCCGCCGGGACAGCGGCGGACCGTTGGTCATTCCGGTGACCGGGCGCGATATCGCCGAAATTCGTTCGCGGGCGGAGGATCTGCTCGCTCGTCTCGAGGTGGGTCGGGACGGATCGACCGACGACGGTGCTGACGTCGCGCATCCGGTTCGATCCGCGAAGGCCACGGTGTATGCCTTTGCTGCCGACACCACTACCTCCTCTGACAGCGCCGGTGCCGAAATCTTCGATCCAGCAGTTGCCGGGACCGACACCGCCGCCTCAACGGCTAACCTCGGCACCACCCCCGACGCTACTGCTACCAACGCGGCTGCGCGTATCACCGCTGCCGGCGCCAACGTCATCAAGGCCGCTGCCGCCGCATTGATCGCTACCAACGCCTCCAACGTCGCCGCGAAATCCATCGGCACCGCCAGGACTACCCGCGCCGCCGCTACCGGTGGCGACGACACGAACGCCGCTGCCACCGACACGAACGCCGCGAACAGCATCGCCGCTTCCTCCGCTACGGCGGGTGCCCACGTCGGTGCCGTTGCCTCCGCTGGTGCCGTTGCCTCCGCTGGTGCCGGTCCATCCGCCGGTGCCAGTGGAACGGGTGGTGCCGATAGCGCGCGAGTTACGAACAGCGCCGCCTACGCGGGCGGTGACAGCGACGAAGGCGGTCGCACCGCCGATGGCAGTGGCAGTGCCGGTCCCCCAGACAGCGCGAGCCGCGCAGACAGCACCGATGGCACAGACCGTTCCGGCGGAACAGGGCGCACGGGCGGCACCTACAGTGCAAGCGGTGCGGGCAACGCCATCGGTGCGGGCAGGGGCAGTGCTGGTGGCGAAGCCGGTTCCGATGGCGGTGGCAGCGTCGGCAGCGCAGGCGATGCTGGTGGTGTAGGCAGCTCCGGTCGCGAAGTCGGCCCCGACGACGCGGGCCGTTCCCGCGGTGCAGGCGGTACCAGGGGAACAGGCGGTATCGGTGGGGGCGGGGGCGGTTCCGATGGTGGCCCCGACACCGGCACGTGGTCGACGCTGCACCGGGTCGCCGTGTCCGCGGCGCGGGCACTGCCGGAGACCACCCGGGCTGTGGTCACGGCACATGACATCGACCAGGCGCGTGAGCGGTTGCACGCCTTGGCCTCGGGCGATTCGAGTCCAGGCCTCATCGGGCCGAGTTCGGCGCGGCGGCGCGGCGGTGTGCTGTTCCTGTTCTCAGGTCAGGGTGGGCAGCACCCGAGGATGGGTAGGTCGCTGGCGGCGCGCTGGCCGGTTTTCGCGCGGGCGGTGACGGCGGCGACGGATGCGGTCGCGGCGGCGGGCGGTCCTCGGGTGTGGACCCCGCGGCACGGATTCGCGCTCGGTGACGAGGCGACCGAATTCGTTCAGCCCGCGCTGTTCGCCTACCAGGTCGCGTTGGCGGAACTGTTCGCCTCCTGGGGTGTCCGGCCGGACGGGGTGGTCGGGCACAGTCTCGGTGAGATCGCCGGTGCGGTCAGCGGGGGCGCGTTATCGCTGGCGGACGGCGCGAATATCGCGGTGCGGCGCAGCAGGGCGCTCGGTGCGCTCGACGGTCAGGGCGCGATGGCCCTGCTCGAAGCCGCACCGGAGGAGGCGGCGCAATTGGTGGAACCCGTGCGGGCGTCGGTGGGTATCGCCGCGATCAACGGTCCACGTTCGGTGGTGATCTCCGGGGTGCCGCGCTACGTCGACACCGTGGTGCGCCGGGCCAAACGTCGCGATATGTTCGCCCAGCGTATCGCCGTCGATTTCGCCGCGCACAGTCCCCAGGTCGCGCCGGTACTGCCCGAATTCGTCGAGGCGCTCGCCGGACTCGCCCCGCGCGCACCGCACACCAGGCTCTATTCGACCGCGCGGCGCGGCACGGTGGTCGACTCAGCGTCGCTGACCGCCGACTACTGGGCCGACAATATCAGCGGGACAGTCGAACTCGGCGCGGCACTGGAACGGGCGGCGGCCGACGGGTTCACGAGCGTGGTGGAGATCTCGCCCCATCCGGTCCTGGTCTCATCGGTGCGGGAATACCGGGCGTTCCGCGATTCGGCCTATCCGGGAGCTACGCGCGAGGACGAGGCCGAGGCCTTCCTCGAGACCATCGCCCGGCTGCATACCGAGGGACGCGCGGTGAACTGGTCGGCACTCGGTCCTTTCACCGGCCCGGAGTATCGACGTCGTTGGCAGCGACGGCGATTCGCACCGATCGCTCGGATCGATCGGCCCGCGGCAATACCCGAATTCGTCCCGGACGCGCTGGACGATCACGTGGTGCTCGGTGTCGCGACAGTCCCCGCGGTGTACTGGCTGCGCAGGTTGTCGCACCTGGCCGGATCCGAATCCGCCACCATGCTGGCAGATTTCGTCGTCGACGAATTGACCGAACTTAGCGCGCTGCCCCGGATCGCCTACCACGCGGACGATTCGACGGGCACACTGCGCGTCTCGGCCGACGGCGCGGTTCCGGTGGCGTCCGCACGGCCGGATGGGCATCCCTCGCCCGCGGATATCGTCGCGTGGATGCGTCTGGCCGACGCCAATCGCGCGGTGCGTCACCAGATGCACGGCCTGGAAGCGGGCTACTTCTATGCCCAATTGCGCGGCAGAGCATTGGAATACGGTCCGAGATTCCGCCCGTTGCGCCGGATCGCGACCGGAAGCGGCCGGGCCCTCGGCACCTTCGAGGACGCCGAACCGCACAGCACCGCCACCCTGGACGGTTGTCTGCACCTGTTGGCCGCCGCCTGCTACGACGACCTGCCCGACGAGGCGGTCCCCCTGCCGATCGGCATCGAATCAGCCTGGGTCTCCGCCGAATCCGATCGCGTTGTGGTCGAGGGACACGCGTTGATCAGGGAGTATTCCGAGAGCGGTCTGGTCGGCGATATCGTCGCCACCGATCAGCACGGAGCGCCGGTACTGGCGCTGTGCGGGGTGCGTATCCGGTTCGCCGATCACCTGTCCCGCGTGCCCGCCGCCGAACAGTCCGCGCACGGTCCCGCTGTCGCCTTCCGCCAGGAGACCTGGCATCCGCTGCATCCCGAGGCGATCGGACGCCCGAACGCCGACGTGCGACCACGTCATGTGCGGCGCGCCTTGGTCGTGGGCGAATCCGCGCTCGCGACCCGGCTGGCACGCACGCTGGAGACGATCGTGCCGACCGAACGCGCGGCCCGTGAACCCGACGCCGCCGCGGCGGTGGTCGCCTCGGCGCTACTGCGTCGCGCGAGCGCCGAACGCACGGCGGTGGTGCTGGTGTGGCCGGAAGAGCCCGGAACACAGCGGGATTCGATCGCCGCCGTCGGACGGGTGCTGGGTCTGCTCCAGCACCTGCAATCCCACGACGCCACCGCGTCACTGACGGTGGTACTTCCGCTCGGCTGCTCCCCGTCCGCGCACGCGACGGCCGGGCTGATCCGATCGCTGCAACTCGAATCCGGGCGCACGATCCGGCTGGTGTGGACCGACCACGATCCCGAGAACACGGCGGTGCTGGCCGGACTCGTCACCGCCGAACCGGAAGCCGGACTGCCCGAGGAGATCCGGCTGACCGGCGGTGACGCCGCCATCCGACGCTTCACCGTCGCGACCGCCGACACCGCGCCGCCCGCGATCGACCCGCACGGAACCTACGTGGTGACCGGCGGTCTCGGCGCGCTCGGCGCGATGGCGGTGCGCTGGCTGCTCGACGCGGGCGCGCACGACGTGGTGGTGCTGACCAGATCACCCCGGCCGGTGCCCACGGTGCTGGACGGTTTCGAGGAGCGGATCGTCGTGGTCCGCTGCGACGCGACCGACCGCAGCGATCTGTCCAACGCCCTGAGCGATATCCGGGAATGCGGTTCGACCATCCGCGGTGTCGTGCACGCCGCAGGCACCCTCGAGGACGCGGTTTTCGACCATATCGGTGCGGACCAGCTGGCACGGATGGCAGCGCCGAAGATCGGCGCCGCCGCCGATCTCCTCGAGCTGACCGCGGGTGATCCGATCGATTTCGTCCTGCTGTTCTCCTCGGCGACCGGTGCGCTCGGCGCGCCGGGCCAGGCCGCCTACGCGGCGGCCAACGCGGGTATGGACGCGCTGGCCGCGTCGGTGCCGCAGCGTCGGGTCATCAGTATCGGCTGGGGTACGTGGGCATCGGGGCTGGCCGAGGCGGCGGGCGGCGCGATCCATCTGCGCCGCGCCGGGATCGCGGCACTGGATCCGGCGCGCGGCGCGGAAATGCTCGGTCGCGCGCTGCGGCACACCGGGCCCTATCTGCTCGCCGTCGACTACGCGCCGACCTCCGACCGGGCCCCGGTGGCGAACCGGCTGCGCACACTGCTGGCGCCGGGACGTGACCTGCGGAATTCCCCGGCGCGTCCCCACCC
>NZ_JAFMPL010000044.1:0-55953 GCF_019038455.1 Nocardia noduli | reverse complement strand
AAATCTTTTGCTGACTAATGTCCAACCCATCCCATACGGGGGTATGAAAGGGCCGGAACCAAATAAAACATTTGGCACTGACATTCATCGACACACTATTGAGTTCTCAAAGAACACACGCACACACATCCGCGCCGGATTATATCCGGCTACTTCCGTGAGGCAACTTTTCCAGCCTAACCGACCTCCCTCGCGGAGTCAAGCCGCTCGGTCGTTCGTGTCCCTGCCGGTGTTCTATAGGTTGGCCAGGCGCTCATCGTCCTACCTCGTTTCCCGGTCCCTATTTCCAGCTTCTGAGCTGGGCGTTTGGGCTCCGGGTCGGTGTCCGTGTCGCTCTGACTTGGACTAAGTTACGCGGCGGAGAACGCGGCGTCAAATCCGCACTACACCGATGTGATTCCGCTGGTCAGAGGCTTGCGCGAGAGCAATTTCGGCGCTCGGGCCACGAAACTGTGACCCAAGCCACGAAAACGTCAGCCGACGGCGCGTCGTACGCCCGCGATATTGCGCTTGCCCCGCCGCAGCGCCAACCAGCGTCCGTGCAGGTAGTCGCCCTCGGCGGGGGTCCATTCGAGGTCGGAGATCTTCTCGTTGTTCACGTACGCGCCGCCCTCGTTGACCGCGCGCCTGGCCGCGCCGCGACTTTCGGACAGTCCGCTCGCCACGAGCAGATCCACGATGGTCGCCGGTTGGTCCGCGGCGATCTCGGCGACGGCCCCGTCCACGGCGGCCTCGCTCAACGCGGCGCCGAGGGTCTTCTCGTCGAGTTCGCGTAGTTCACCGCGGCCGAACAGGGCCTGGCTCGCCAACTGCACCGCGCGGGTGTTCTCCTCGCCGTGCACCAGGGTGGTCATCTCGGCGGCGAGCGTGCGCTGCGCTTCCCTCGCGTGCGGACGTTCCAGCGTCGCCCGCTCGAGTTCGTCCAGTTCCTCGCGGGAAAGGAAGGTGAACCACCGCAGGTAGCGGACGACGTCGGCGTCGGCGGTGTTCACGAAGTACTGGTACCAGGCGTAGGGGCTGGTCATCTCCGGATCGAGCCACAGGCTGCCGCCGCCGGTGGACTTGCCGAATTTCTTGCCGTCGGCCGAGGTCACCAACGGCACGGTGAGCGCGTGGACCGATTCGCCGTCGACGCGACGGTTCAGTTCCACGCCCGCGATGATGTTGCCCCACTGGTCCGAGCCGCCGACCTGGAGTCGGCACCCGTGCGCGCGGCGCAGCTGGAGGTAGTCGTTGGCCTGCAACAGCATGTAGCTGAACTCGGTGTAGGACATGCCGTCGCCGTCGAGACGACGTTTGACCGTATCGCGGGCCAACATGACGTTCACCGAGAAGTGTTTGCCGATGTCGCGCAGGAAATGGACGGTCGAGAGCGGACCGGTCCAGTCCATGTTGTCGGCGATGATCGCCCCCGTCGGCGAATCGTCGATGTCGACGAAACGCTCGAGCTGTGAGCGGATGCGCTGTGCCCAGTCGGCCACGGTGTCGGTCGAGTTCATGGTCCGCTCGCCGACGTCGCGCGGGTCACCGATGAGCCCGGTGGCGCCGCCGGCCAGCACGATCGGCCGATTGCCCGCGCGCTGGAAACGTTTCAACGCCAGCAGCGGCACCAGGTGGCCCGCGTGCAGACTGGCGGCGGTCGGATCGAAGCCCGCGTAGAGCGTCAGCGGCCCGTCGGCCAGCGCCTTGCGCAGGGCGTCGAGGTCGGTGGACTGCGCGATCAGTCCGCGCCAGGTCAGTTCGTCGATGATGTCGCCGCTCACGCTGTCCCATCTTTCCGCACCGCTGTCCTGCGCCGATGCGCAGGTGGGCGGCAGCGACACGAACCGGGAGTGCGTCGCGCGACGGTCGCCGCCGACTCTGACGGGCGACCGTCGCGCAACGCGCAATGCGGCAACCGGCGGGGGTCATCCCGCCGGTTGCCGGTCGATCGTGGGGACGGTCAGCGCCGCACCCGCGCCGACAGGGCCGCGATGGTGTCGCGGCGCTGATAGGCGATCCAGCCGAAGATCACGGCCAGGACCAGCGGGAAGATCGACAGGCCGGGCGCGTCGAGCAGGAAAGCCTGCGTGGCGGCGGCCAGGACCGTGGTGATCGACAGGCCGACCGCGGCCGGGCCGCTCAGCCTGCGGACCATCAGGCCGACACCGCCCGCCACCTCGACCACGCCGGTGAAATACATGAACCAGGTGCCGAAGCCGATCTCGGCGAAGCTCTGCGCGGCGTCGGCCTGGCCGACGAGTTTCGGGGCGCCCGAGGCGAGGATGAAGAACAGTCCGAGCACGATCTGCAGGGTCCACAGGGTGCGGTCGAGGCCCTTACCTGGACGGGAGGCGGAGGCGATCGGGGCGGCGGTGATGGCGGTCATGATGTCGTCCTTCTGGTCGGTCGCGCCGAGTCGGTAGCGCGTTCAACAGGTAGGACGGGAGACCCCGCGAGAACTCATCGCACGGCGCGAAATTCTTTTCCGAGGGATCAGGTAGCCGGTCGCGGCGCGCGCGGACTGCGCCGGTAGGCCGAGACGGCTGCCGATTCGGGCAACCAGAATCGCCACGTCACCTCGGCCGCGAGGCTCACTCCTACCCGCGGGCCCGACGCGATCCGCTCCGGCGCGATCGGCTCGTGCAGCGCCAGGCGGACGGGGGCGGACCGATCGAGGAGATCGGTTCCGTAGTCCGCCAGCGTGATACCCATGGCGCGTCCGAAATTGCCAGGGCCCCTTGCTAAATCGTGATCGCGACGAGCGGTCGGGCGGCGCGCGCGTGCGGTGTCGAGGCCTGCCACGACTTCGCCGGAACGCAGGAGGACCGCGCTCGCCACACCGTCCGGGCCGCTGGTCACGTTCACACAGAAATGAGTGCCGTAACTGAGGTAGACGTAGAGCACTCCCGCGGGACCGAACATGACCGCATTGCGCGTGGTCGGGCCGCGACCGGAATGCGAGGCGGAATCCGGCCACGGTCCGGCGGGATCGCCGCCGTAGGCCTCCACCTCGACGATCCGCACGCCCACCGGCCCCGACCACAGCACCGAGCCGAGCAGTCGACGGGCGGCGTCGGCGGGCGGCACGGCGAGCTGATCAACGGACACAGCGGGTCATTCTGCTGGACGGCTTCCTACCGTGGCGAACCGGCGAACCGGCTTCGAACAGCGGACGACACCGCGGCGGATCGAGAACGCGCCCACCGGACGACGATCGCGCCACGGTGACGGTCGACTGCTCGAGGCCCGTGCGCCTACCGGCCGCTTCAGGAGGCGGACGTGACGGCCGACCACGCCTGGGCCTCACCGAACCGCCAGGCCGTGGTGACCGGGTGCGGGAGGTAGCCGTGGGACGGGTCGTCGGTGCCGAGGTGGTAGGCGCCGTAGGCGCGGGCATAGTCCTCGGTGCGGAACAGATTGCGCAGGTGGTCGGCCAACGCGGAGTCGTCCAACTCGGCGAAGCGTCTGTTCCAGCGCTTGCGCACGCCCGCTTCGGGATCGAGGGGGAAGAGATGGTCGCGGCCCCGATGGGTACCGGTCAGGGCCTGGATCGCGCCGAAGAGCGAGCCGTCGGTGTGGACGCGGAACAGCACCGTGGGATACGCGTCGGCGAGTTTCTTCGCCTTCACCTTCCGGGCGATGAGCTCGGTTCCCAGTTCGCGGCCTGATATCGCGGCCTCCACTTCGCGCCCGGGCAGAAGTTCGTCGTCCTCGCCGAAGAACAGGGACGCGCCCAGATCGATCGACCAGTGCGGGGCGAACAGATCCCATCCCTCGAAGAGTTTCCCCAGAACCGGGATCGAGGCGAACGGGGCGCCGACGACCTCGCCCGCCGCGAGCGGTTCGAGCGGGAAACCCGCATCGAAGAGTTCGGAGGACAGATCCGAGCAGGAGTACCACGCGGCGTACTCGCCGGTGTCCTCGAGAACCGGGCGTTCCAGGACGAGCGAGAAAGCGGCGGCGAGGGATTCTTCCCACGGCGAGCGGACAGGTTCGGGCATAGCTGCACTCCGGGTTCGGGCGGTCGATACGCCCACAGTGTGCACGGTGGGTCCGACGAACCGGGGGCGGCATGCCTCGATCACGCTGCGGCACAGCACATATCGGCGGACAACGGATCGGGGAGGAGATCTCCCGGACTCAGCCGAGCGTGTCGGTCCCCCGGTACAGCCCGGCCAGTTTGTGCGGGTTGACCTGCAAGCGCAGGTTGCGGATCTGGCCGTCGACGAGATCGTAGGTGAAGGCCGCGACCGGGTTGTCGCCCACGACGGCCAGCGCGCCGAGTTCACCGTTGATGGTGGCGGAGCGGAAGGTGATGCCCGCCGAGCTGGGTTTGGCGAGAACGCCGAGGGTCCACCGGGCGATGTGGTCCTTGCCGAACAGCGGGCGGAGAGCGGCGGTGACGACGCCACCGCCGTCGGACCACAGGGTCGCGTCGGGGGCGAGCAGATCCATCAGGGCATTCAGGTCGCCGCCCGCGCAGGCGGCCATGAATCGCGCGGTGACCTGTTCCCTTTCGACTCGGTCGGTGTCGTATCGGGGACGACGCGCCCGCACGTGGGCGCGGGCCCGGTGCGCGATCTGTCGGACGTTGACCTCCGATTTGTTCAGGGTCTCGGCGATTTCGGCATGGTTGTAGCCGAAGACCTCGTGCAGCAGGAATACCGCGCGCTCCAGCGGGGCGAGGGTTTCCAGCACCACGAGCATCGCGGTGGAGACGGTGTCGGCCAATTCGGTCTCCTCCGCGATATTCGGTGTGGTGAGCAGGGGTTCTGGCAGCCAGGGACCGACGTAGGTCTCGCGGGTCGCGCGGGCCGAGGTGAGACGGGTGAGGGCGAGGTTGGTCACCGTGCGCACGAGGTAGGACTTGGGATGTTCGACCCGGGCGTGGTCGACGGCGTGCCATCTGAGCCAGGCGTCCTGGAGGACGTCCTCGGTATCGGTGACGGTGCCGAGCATCCGGTAGGCGGTGGCGAAGAGCAGCCGCCGGTGTTCGAGGAAGGGATCGCGCTCGTCGTCCATCGGCTGCTGCTCCTCGCTGTGTTCCGGTTCTAGGCAAGCCGCGCGGTGGCCCTGCCGCCTTTGTACAGCTGGACCGGGACGGCGAATCTGCGGCTCAGCCCGAAGATCGGGATCGGGCTCCGGCTGACGGTTTCCTTGTACAGCACGGCGGCCTTGCCGGTCAGGTGGAAACGGCCCGGGGTGTCGTCGGCCTTCGTGAACTGGATGACCGCGTCCGCGCGGCCCAGGCTGACCGGCTGGTGGATGTAGCCGAATCGGAACGGGGCGATCTTCTTGCCTCGGAACCTGCGCGCGATCTCGTCGGCGACGTAGGCGGCGGTCGGCATCCCGGACTGACAGGTTCCGTGGATCTCACCCCAGGCCTGGCGGACCGCGGCGGCGTCACCGATGGCGTGGATGTTCGGATGCGAGACCGAGCGCAGCGTGGCGTCGACGACGATCCGGCCGCGCGGGTCGGTGTCGATCCCGGATTCGGCGGCCAGCGGCGGCACCCGCATCCCGGTGGTGATCAGGGTCAGGTCGGCCGGAATCAGGGTCGAGTCGGCGAGTTCCACGGCGTCCGGCAGAACTTTGGTGATGTGGTGCCCGATGACCCTGGTGATACCGAGGCGGTCGAGTGCGCGGCCGAGGTACGCGCGAGCCTTCACGCCCATCATCGCCCCCGGTTCGTCGGCGCCGACGAGGGTGACCCGCAGTGCGGGGAAGCGTTCGGCGATCTCGGTCGCGGCCTCGATACCGGTCAGGCCCGCACCGCCGACCACGACGGCGCCGCCACGGGATTCGACCTGCGCGAGTCGGTCGGCGAAGCGGTGCGCGGTGCGCGGATCGTTCAGGGTCCAGGCGTGTTCGGCCGCGCCGGGGATGACCGAGGTATCCGTGCCGCTGCCGAGGGCGTAGATCAGTTCGTCGTAGCCGAGGGTGACGGTGTCGTCGACGGTGACCTGCGCCGCGACGGTGTCGATGGCGGTGGCCCGGCCCCGGACGAATTCGATGCCGGTGCCGTCGACGATGTCGGCGATCCGGTGTTCGGGGAGCCGCTGACCGGTGGCGATCTGGTGCATGCGCAGCCGTTCGGTGAAGCGGGCCGACGGATCGACCAGGGTGATCCGCACATTCCCGCCGCTGGTCCGCCCGGCCAGCCGGACCGCGGCCAGCATGCCGGTGTAACCCGCGCCGAGGACGACGAGGCGATAGGGGGTGTTCGTGGTGTTCATGGCGTTCGCTCCCGGTGGTCGCGATTCGGAATGGTGACGACCAAGGGACTGCCGTCCCCCTCTCACCGTGACACTTCCATGGAGTGATGTGGATCACACCTGATGCCGAGCGGAGAATCAGGGTGGACCGGGGGCGAAATGGGGACGCTCACGGATGTGCAGCGGTGCCGCCGATTCCTATCGTGAAGCCATGCCTTCGCTCGATCGTCGTCCGCATACGTTGCGGCGCTTGTTGTTCGGTGCCCTCACACTCGTGACCGCCGTGGCGACGACGGTGGGCGGGTGCGTCGCCGTGACGTACACCCGCGCGGACATATCCACCGTCGGGAAGGTGGATTTCACCCGAGAACTCGCGATCCCGCCGCTGGCCACCGGTGTGACCGAACCCGACGGAACCCGGGTGTTCACACTCGATATGCGCCGGGGGCGCACGGAGTTCCGACCGGGTGAGCCGACGAATACCTGGGGGTTCAACGGCGACCATCTCGGACCGACGCTGCGCGCCCGGCGCGGGGATCGGGTCCGTGTCGACATCACCAATTCGCTGCCGGAGGCGTCGACGGTGCACTGGCACGGCATGCGCCTGCCCGCCGCCATGGACGGCGGACCGCACCAGCCGATCCCGGCGGGCGGCGGGTGGTCACCGGAGTGGACGGTGGCCCAGCCCGCGGCGTCGCTCTGGTACCACCCGCATCCGCACGGCACCACCGAATCCCATGTCCGGCGCGGGCTCGCGGGGATGTTCATCCTCGATGACGCCGCGTCGGAATCATTGCCGCTGCCGAGTGCGTACGGTGTCGACGACCTTCCGGTCATCGTCCAGGACGTGCGCTTCGCCGGTGACGAGCTGGACGGCGCGCATCGCATGTTCCGCAACGCGGGTTTCCTCGGTGATCAGATCCTGGTCAACGGAACCCTCGGCCCGTATCGGGAGGTCGGCGACGAACTCGTCCGGTTACGGCTGCTCAACGCCTCCACCGCGCGCGTCTACGATTTCGGCTTCGCCGATGACCGGGCCTTCGCGCAGATCGGCACCGACGGCGGACTGCTGGAGGCTCCGATCACCGTCGACCGGGTGCGGCTGTCGCCGGGCGAGCGCGCGGAGATCGTCGTCCGCATGCGACCGGGTGAGCGAACGGTACTGCGCGCGGGCCCGCTCGACGCCGGTCTCGATTTCTGGAATCAGCGGTTCTCCGGCGGCGACGACAGTTTCGACATCCTCGAATTACGCGCGGCCGCCACCCTGCGCTCCTCCCCCGACCTCCCCGCCGCCCTGGTCGCCTCGTCCACTCCCGACGGGACCGACTCGGTACAGGAGCGAACGTTCGACCTCGAATTCGCGGGTATCAACGGGCGGCCGATGGATATGAACCGCATCGATTTCGCTGTCACCCGCGGCACGGCGGAGACGTGGACCGTGCGCAACGGCGACGGTATGCCGCACAACTTCCACGTCCACGACGTGCGGTTCCGGGTGCTGACGGTCGACGGCGCGCCACCGCCGCCGGAACTCGCCGGCCCGAAGGACACCGTTTTCGTACCACCGGGAGCGACCCTGCGACTGGCCCTGCGTTTCGACGGGCCGGCCGACCCGAACACGCCGTACATGTACCACTGCCACCTGTTGTGGCACGAGGACCGGGCGATGATGGGGCAATTCGTGGTGGTCGAGCCCGGCGGGAGCGCGGGTGTCGCGCCGCGCCACGGTCACTGAATTCCACTGATCTGCGGCCCATCCCTTGCCCACGCGGGTGTCGCGCGCTAAATTCATCACACAGTGAATTCAACACTCGATGAATTGAGGCGACCATGTCGCAGCCCTCGTCGTCCGCGGCCGTCGAAGTTCGGAATCTGACCGTCCGACGCGGTAGACGCCAAGTCCTGCACGATATTTCGCTGACGATTCCGAGAGGTTCGATCACCGGACTGCTCGGACCGTCCGGATGCGGCAAGACCACGCTGATGCGCAGTATCGTCGGCACCCAGATCGTGGCGTCCGGTGAGATCACCGCGCTCGGCCTGCCCGCGGGCTCCCCCGAATTACGCAGGCGCATCGGCTACGTCACGCAGGCGCCGAGTATCTACAGCGATATCAGCGTGCGCGACAACGTCGGGTACTACGCGGCGCTCTACGGACGAGATCGCGACGATATCGATGACGCCATCACGGCCGTCGGCCTGCTCGAGCACGCGCGGCAACGCGGCGACGAGTTGTCCGGCGGCCAGAAGACGCGTGTGTCGCTGGCCTGCGCCCTGGTCGCCCGGCCGGACATGCTGGTACTCGACGAACCGACGGTCGGACTCGATCCGGTTCTGCGGGTGGAGTTGTGGAAGCAGTTCCACGACCTCGCCGCCGACGGGACGACCCTGCTCGTCTCCAGCCACGTCATGGACGAGGCCGAGCATTGCGATCGGCTGCTGCTCATGCGCGACGGCGCCCTGCTCGCCGAATCCAGTCCCGACGAACTGCGTGAGCGCACCGGCGAACAGAACCTCGAACAGGCCTTCCTCACCCTCATCACGACGGGAACGAACGCATGACCGCCACCGTGGTGCCCGCCCGCTCGCCGCTGCGGCCCTACCTCTCGACCACCGGCCGCATCCTGCGGCAACTGCGCAACGACCACCGCACGGTCGGCATGATCCTCGTGGTGCCCGCGCTGCTGATGACGCTGCTGTTCTTCATCTACCAGGACGCACCGCATCCGCCACACGGTCCGACGCTGTTCGATCGGGTCGGCATCAGCATGCTCGGCATCCTTCCGTTCATCGTGATGTTCCTGATCACCGCGATCGCCATGCAACGCGAACGCAGCTCGGGCACCTTGGAACGGTTGCTGACGACACCGCTGTCGAAATTCGACCTGCTCGGCGGATACGGCACCGCCTTCTCCCTCGCCGCCGCCGCTCAGGCCGTGGTCGCCTGCCTGGTGTCGTTCGGACTGCTGGATCTCGACGCGGCGGGCAATCCGGCCTGGGTGGTGCTGATCGCGGTGGTCGACGCGATCTGCGGTGTCGCGCTCGGCCTGCTGGCCAGCGCTTTCGCCCGCACCGAATTCCAGGCCGTACAGTTCATGCCGGTGGTCGTCGCGCCGCAGATCTTCCTGTGCGGCCTGCTCGTTCCGCGTGATCAGCTCCCCGGCTGGCTGCAACCGATCAGCGATCTGATGCCACTGAGTTACGCGGTCGACGCGCTGCAACAGGTTTCACAGAATCCGGAGGTGACCGGCGAGATGTTGGGTGACCTCGGGGTCGTCGCGGCGTTCGCGATCGTGGCACTCGCGCTCGGCGCGGCCACACTACGGCGACGCACCGCATGAGTACGGCCGGGTCCGGCAACGGCGCTCGCCCCGGCGCGAAGGCGAACTCGCTCGACGCGCGCTCCGCCGAAATCGGGGGCCGATCCGGCGGCGAGTCGCCCGATTCGGACGCGGCGCGGAACGACGGGCCGGACCCCGCCGAGGGCGGACCAGCGGACCCTGCCGAGGGCGACCGGCCGGGACGCTCCGGCCGCAGGCCAGGACGGTCGGGGGCCAAGGAGAAGATCCTCGCGGCCGCCAGAGCCCGATTCGCCGAGAACGGTTTCGACAAGACCTCGATCCGTGCCGTCGCCACCGACGCGGGCGTGGATCCCGCGCTCGTCCATCACTATTTCGGCACCAAACAGCAGTTGTTCACCGCGGCGATCCAATTGCCGTTCGACCCGGAGGCCACACTGCGGACGATCCTGGGCGTTCCGAAGGACGAACTCGGGAAAACGATTCTGCGCGAGGTCGTCGGCATCTGGGATTCACCGGCGGGACCGGGGGTCATCGCGTCGTTCCGCAGCATGCTCGCCAGCGGTGATCTGTCGCTGGCGCGCACCTTCGTGCTGGAAGTGGTGCTCGAACGCGTGCGCCTGCGGATCGCCACCCCCGAGGACGACGGTCGCGCCAGGGTCGCGCTCGTCGCCTCGCAGACGATGGGTGTGCTGGTGGCGCGCAAACTCGTCGGGGTCGAACCGCTGGCCTCCATGCCGCTGCCCGCGCTGGTCGCCGCGGTCGGGCCGACCTTGCAGCGCTACCTCACCGGTCCGCTGGAGCTGGTCGGCGAAGACGTGGAGAGCGAACGGCCGCGTGATCGCTAAGCGTCGGCGTGCTGGGCGGTGAATGCCTCGTGTTCGGCCTCGGTCGCGTCGCGGGCGTCATCGATGAGCAGCACCGGGATGCCGTTGTCGATGTGGTAGACGCGGCGCAGACGCGGGTTGTAGAGCAGGCTGCCGCCGTTGTCACCGCGCACCAGCAGTAGCGGGCCCTTGTCCTGGGGACAGGCGAGCAGGCTCAACAGTGTGGCGTCCAAGGCGGTGTCTTCCGGCATGACCGATAACCTACCCGGCCGCCGGATCCGGTCCGCCACCGTCCGCCGGACGGTGGAACGAGATGTAGCGGTGGCCGAAGAAGCTGGCGACCGCGACCAGACCCATGACGATCACCGCCGACGGGGTTTCGGGGAAGTGCATGACCGTGACCGCGAGTTGGATCAGCGCCGCGTTCAACACCAGACCGCCGGAATTCACCGCGCAGAATCGCAGGAAGTCGCCGATCAGGTGTCCGTGCACCCGGAAGACCAGCGTGCGGTGCAGCCCGAAGGCCACCACCATGCCGACGGCGTAGGCGAGCGCGACCGCGACGAAGGGCTGGACGTGATCTCCGAGCACATGCAGCCACATGACCGTCAGGCCGATGCCGAGCGCGGTGTTGAATCCGCCGACCGCCGCGAATGCCAGTTCCTGCCTGCGGAACAGACGCAGCAGCGGTCCCGGTTCCTCGGTTCCGGTGACTCCCGCCGCGTGGGCCGCGGTCTCGCTGCCGATCGGATCGGCGCTCATCGCGGCGCGCCCGCGAGATCGATGGATTCGGCGGCGGGCGCGTCGGCGGGGACGCTCTCGTCGGACCGCCGACGACGTTCTCGCAGAGAGAACCATTGCAGCGCACCGACACCCAGCACTCCGAGCAGCGCGGCGCCCGCACCGAGTTTCCAGCCGGGCGGCTGCCAGGACAGCTCGAGTTCGCCGTCGCGGGTGCCCGCGGGGATGTCCACGGCGGCGAAGGTCTTCCCGACCAGTTGCACCGGGATCTCGTTCCCGTCGAGGGTCGCGCGGTAACCGGGCCAGCCCAGTCTGGCGAAGACCACCCGGCCGCCTAGGTCGGAGTTCACCCGCACACGGCTGGTCCGGTCGGATTCCGACTCCGACACCGCTGTCACGCCGTCGGCCGCGGCGATACGTCCGTCGCGGGTCGAGAGCGGACCGTCCTGTCGTTCGAGGACCGCGATGTACCCGTCGTGACCGGGGTGGTCGACCCACCTCCAACCGGTCGGCGCGGGTTGGTTGCGTGCCTCGGGGAAGAGCGCTTTGTGCAGTACCACGCGATCCACCTTCATCAGGTCGACGATGCTCCTACCGGTGGTCGGCTCGATCGCGAACGCCCTGCGATACGCGTCCGGACAGACGCTGGTGTCCCAGCGCATGCACAGTGTCTCGCCGAACCAGTAGTGCCCATTGGGGGTATAGCCGCTCACATAGGTCAACTCCAGGTCCTTGGCGTAATTGCCGAAGACCAGTGATCCGTACGCGCCGTCCGGTGTCCGTTCCGCGGGCGGAATCAGGGCACGGTCGGCCAATTGCAGGGTAGTGCCGGTGAAGTCGGGGAAGGCCGCTTTCATCTCCGATCGCTTCTCGGGCAGATTCCACCCCATCGGCGTCGGCTGCGCGGCGTGGACCTGGAGATAGGCGACGGGGAAGATCGAGACGATGATCAGCGCGCAGGCCGTCGCGATCCCCCTGGTCCGGCCGAGCCATACGACCACGGCGCCGAGCGCGGCGATGCCGAGCACCGACAGCACATGCCATACGACCTCGTCCGGGGCGGCCGAGAACGTCCGCACCCAGAGCAATCCGATCAGGACCGCGGCCGCGATCGCGCGCCGGCGCGGATCGCGGACCGTCGCATAGCGCCCAAGCAGGACGCAGACCAGCAACAACAGTCCGAGCGCGACCATCGGCAGCACCCGCGCGGGCCAGCGCAGCGGACCGATCGCGCCAGGCCCCGCGGTCCACATCAACGCAATCAAGGCGAAGAGTCCGATCGCGCTGAACTCGCGCCAGTTCTCCCGCGCCTTTCGCCAGTCGACGAAGGCGAGGGCGGGGATCAGGAACCACGCGATATAGGTGACCGGCATCGGCTGCACATAGCCCCACCAGGAGTTGTAGGCGGGCAGGGTGCTGGGCAGGCTGGCGTTGAGCGATTCCGACCACGGCACGGTCAGGAACTGGTCGTTGTTGATCTGGGCGGTGCCGCGCCAGGTGACTTTCGCCGAGAGCATGCTCGGCAGGTAGGTCGCGAGTCCGGCCAGGGCCGCGCACGCCGAGACCGCGAGCACCCGCAGCGCCGGCCGCCACGCGCGCTGGTAGACGAATTCCCCGACGACGACGGCGAGAACCATCAGGCCCGCTTCGACCGCGGGGAAGATGTACTGCACCGAGATGGCGAGGTACAGGAACACGAATGTCGGTATCGGACCGGTGCGGCCGCGCGCGTAACGCACCGCCGACGCCCACGCCTGCACCAGCCACGCGGTGCCGGTGAGCGCGGTGTACCAACTGGCTTCGTCGAAGAACAACAGCCAGCCGGTGAACGGCATCGCCACACCGGCGACCGCGGCCCACGGCAGCGCCGCCCCGTATTCCTTGCACACCCGGTAGACGCCGAGTCCGAGGATGATCGCGAAGATCAGTTTGACGACCGTGGCGTAGAGCGCGACATTGTCCACCGACGGCGCGATCAGGTCGATCAGCAGCTGCGGTGGATTCAGCAGTCCCGCTTCCTCGATGGTGTAGTTGCCCGCCATCCAGTGCTCGGGAACCATCGTGGGGAAGCGCCCGTCGCGCAGATTCCGGCCGAGCATCACCCACAGCGGCGCGTACTGCGATTCGGTGTCATCGGTATAGAAATGCCGGGCATTGGCGAAAAGGACGGCAACATATCCCGCGATCACACCGAGCGCGGTCACCAGACCCCACGTGTATGCGTCCCGCCGTGCGGGGGCGTTGCTTTCCACCACGAGTCCCAGACCATACAGTGCCGGGTTCGGGCCTCATTCCGGACTCGGTGAACGAGTCCGGCGGTACCGGGCGGATCTACGGACTAGGAGACCGCGTCGGCCAGTTCGCGTTCCGGCTCGCGCGGTGACGGATCCGAGGCGGCGGGGGTGTCACGGCGACGCGAGCGGATGTACAGCCACTGGAGCAGACCGATACCGGCCAGGCCAGCGACCGTCGTCGCGATACCGATCTTCCAGCCGGGCGGACGCCAGGTGAGTTCCAGTTCGGCGTTCCGGGTTCCGGCGGGGATGTTCACGGCGACGAACGATTTGGCGACCGTGGTGAAACCGATCGGGGAACCGTTGAGGGTCGCCCGGTAACCCGGCCAGCCCAGACGTGAGAAGACCACCCTGCCGCCCTCGGCGGAGGACACCCGCACCCGGCTGGTGGCATCGGTTTCCGAGAGGGAGGTCGCGGTGACCTTGTCGGCGTCCGATACGCGACCGTTCACCGTCGAGATGAGGCCGTCCTGACGTTCGAGGACCGCGATGTACTTCTCGTGGCCGGGATAGTCCACCCACTTCCAACCCTCCGGCGCGGGCTGGGCCGCGGCGTCGGGGAACAGCGCGCGCTGCACCACGACCCGATCCAGTTTCATCAGATCGACCAACGGTTTCCCGGTGCTCGCCTCGGGGGCGAACATCCGGCGGTAGGCGTCGGGGCAGACGCTGCCGTCCCAGCGCATGCACAGCAGTTCACCGAAATAGAAATGTCCGGTCGGGGTGTAGCCGTTGACGTAGCTCAGTTCCAGACCCTTGGCGTAGTTGCCGAAGACCAGCGAACCGTAGGCGCCTTCCACGCTCTTGTCGGCCGGTCCGATCAGACCGCGATCGGCCAACTGGATGGTGTTGCCCGTGAAATCCGGGAACGCCGCCTTCGCGTCGGAGCGTTTCACCGGCAGGTTCCATGCCATCGGCGTCGGCTGGGCGGCGTGCACCTGGACGTAGGCGATCGGGAACATCGCGACGATGGTCAGCGCGCAGGCCGCGGCGACACCCTTGGTCCGGCCGAGCAGAACGACGCCGACGCCGAGGGCGGCGACCGCCGCGGCGGCGAGCAGATGCCACAGCCAATCGTGCGGATCCGCCGAGAACGTCCGCACCCACAGCAGACCGATCAGCACCGCGGCGGCGACCGCCCGGTTCTTCGACCGATCGAAGGTCCCGAAACGTCCGAGCAGCACGCAGACCAGTACCAGCAGACCGATGGCGAGCATCGGCAGCACGCGGACCGGCCAGCGCAGCGGACCCACCGAACCCGGGCCCGCGGTCCACATCAGCATCATGACGGCGAACAGCCCGACCGCGCTCAGCTCCCGCCACGCCCCGCGCGCCCGTTCCCAGTCGATGAAAGCGAGGGCCGGGATCAGGAACCACGCGATATAGGTGACCGGCATCGGCTGCACATAGCCCCACCACGAGGTGAAGGCGGGCAGTGAACTGGGCAGGCTGGCGTTGAGCGATTCCGACCACGGCACGGTCAGGAACTGGTCGTTGATGATCTGCGCGGTGCCGCGCCAGGTCACCTTCGCCGAGAGCATGCTCGGCAGGAAGGTGAGCAGGCCCGCGAGCCCGGCACAGCCCGACGCGAGCGTCAGGCGCAGCACCGGCTGCCATCTGCGCTGGTAGATCAGTTCGCCGACGGCGACGGCGAGCAGCATCAGCGCGGCCTCGACGGCGGGGAAGATGTACTGCGTCGAAATCGTCAGGTAGAGGAAGACGAAGACCGGGATCGGACCGGAGGTGCCGCGGGTGTAGCGAACCGCCGACGCCCACGCGTGGACGAGCCACGCGGTGCCGGTCAGCGCGGTCATCCAGCTGGCCTGGTCGAAGAACAGGAAGAAACCCGACAGCGGGAAGGCGATACCGGCGACCGCGGACCAGGCCGGTCTGCCGCCGTAGGCCAGTCCGATCCGGTAGACGCCCAGCGCGGCGATGATCGCGAAGATCAGTTTGACCACGGTCGCGTACAGCGCCACGTTGTCCACCGACGGCGCGATCAGATCGATCAGCAGCTGCGGCGGGTTGAACAACCCGGCGTCGTCCATGGTGTTGTTACCGGCCATCCACTGCTCGGGCACCATGAGCGGGAAGTTCCCGTCCCGCAGCGAACGGCCGAGCCCGACCCACAGCGACGTGTACTGGGATTCGGTGTCGTCGGTGAAGTAATGCCTGGCGTTGGCCAGGAGTACCGCGAGATATCCCGCGATCACGCCGACGGTGGTGACGAAGCCCCACCGCAGCACGTCGCGGCGCGAATCACGTTCCACGACAATCGGATCGGAGCCGGAGGCCGCATCCCCGTCGACCCGTTCGGGTCGTTCGTGCGCGGCCTTCGTTACTGCACTATCGGTCACGAGTTCCAAACCCTACAGGGGGCGGGAACGCTTGGCATCGACCCTGGACGCCACCATGATGGTGTGATGATCAGGCCCGGATCGCGCGGCGACGGCCGTGCTAGAGTTCACGGCGGCTCGGGCTCCGCTGTTGCGCGGAGAATTCCGGCACGCACCGTCATCGAAAGTCGATCCAGCTGATGCCGATTCCCCCCACACGCCCGCACCGCTCCGCCGAACCGGCGTCGAGCGGTCGTCCCGGCACCGACCGGCCGCACACGGTATCGGTCGTCGTCCCGGTCTATCGCGGCGAGGACACGATCGGCCAACTGGTCGCCGAACTGCATCGACTGACCGAACCCGGCCTGACACCGTCGGGCACGCCGTTCGTCGTCGACGAGATCATCCTGGTGCACGACAACGGCCCCGACCGCTCCGATGTGGTGTTGCAGGAGCTGGAACAGAGCCACAAGTACGTGCGCACGGTCTGGCTCAGCCGCAATTTCGGCCAGGACGCCGCCACCATCGCGGGTATGACCGTCGCCGCGGGCGACTGGATCGTCACCATGGACGAGGACGGCCAGCACGACCCGGCCTTCATCGGCACCTTCCTGGACGCGGCGCTGTCCGAACGCGCCGATCTGGTGTACTCGAAGCCGAGCAATACCCGGCCGCACGGATTCCTGCGCAACCTCACCTCGCGCGGCGCCAAGCTGGTGCTGGCCACGGTGTTCGCCTTCCCCGATTCCACCCGATTCGAGAGCTACCGCCTGATCCGCGGGGATATCGGCCGTCAACTGGCCGAGGTCGCCTCCAACGGCGTCTACCTCGACGTCGCGCTGACCTGGGTGGTCGGCAGGGTCGCGCAGGTTCCGGTGGAACTGCGCGCCGAGGGCCGCGAGGAATCCGGCTACAACTACCGACGGCTGTTCTCCCTGTTCTGGAAGATGGTGCTGTGCAGCGGCACCCGCGGCCTGCGCCTGGTCAGCATGCTCGGGGTGACCCTGGCACTCGGCGGTGTCGTCATGGCCGGGGTGGTGGTGTTCGAAGCGCTGACCGCCGACGACTGGGCTCCCGAAGGCTGGGCGTCGACCATCGTCGTGCTGCTGTTGTGTTCGGGCGCCGTGCTGTTCTCCCTCGGTCTGATCGCCGAATATCTCGGGGTCGCACTGCATATCCTGGTCGGCAAACCGCTCTACCTGACCGTCCAGACGCCGACGCCGCGACCGGTGCGCGCGACCGAACCGGTAGCCTCCGTATCCATGCCGGAATCCACGGACGCCGCGGAAGCGCGGGAACTGTCGAACACCGCCGCCAGCAGGGGGACCGACCGGGTTGAGCACTGATCGCGTCATCTTCAGCCGACCGTTCCGGGCCCGCCGGGAACTCGCGAATCTGGAGGCCGTCCTCGCCTCCGACCACAGTCACGGTGACGGGCAGTTCACGGCCGCCGCCACGGCGAAGCTGAAAACCATCACCGGGGCGCCGCACGCGCTGCTGACCACCTCGTGCACGTCCGCGCTGGAAATGGCCGGCTTGCTGCTCGAACTGGGTCCCGACGACGAAGTGATCGTGCCGAGTTTCGCGTTCACCTCCACCGCGACCTCCATGGCGCTGCGCGGGGCGACCTGCGTCTTCGCCGATATCGATCTCGCCACCGGCAACCTCGCCCCCGAAGCGGTCGCCGCGGTGATCACCGAGCGGACCAAGGCCGTCGTCGTCATCCACTACGGCGGTGTGGCCGCCGATATGGCCGGGCTGCTGGAACTGGCGAGCACGCACGGTTTCGCGATCATCGAGGACAACGCGCACGGACTCGGCGGCGCGTGGCGCGGCAGGCGGCTGGGCACCATCGGCACGATGGGCTCGCTGAGCTTCCACGACACCAAGAACGTGCACTGCGGTGAGGGCGGCGCGCTGCTGCTCACCGACGAGATCCTGATGGCGCGCGCGGAGATCATCCGGGAGAAGGGCACCGACCGGGCCCGCTTCCTGCGCGGCGCGGTGGACAAGTACTCCTGGCAGGACATCGGCTCCAGTTATCTGCCGAGTGAATTGAACGCCGCCGTCCTGGACGCCCAGCTCGACGAATTCGACACCATCCAGGCCGGACGGCACCGGGTGTGGGACGCCTACGCGGCCGCGCTGCCGGAATGGGCCGCGCGCAACGACGTCGGGCTGATGTGGGTTCCCGCCGATCGCGAGCACACCGCGCACCTGTTCTACCTGCGCACACCCACCGAGCAACGTCGCGACGACCTGATCGCGCATCTGGGCGCGCGCGGGATCTCGGCGCCGTTCCACTACGTGCCGCTCGATTCGAGTCCGGCGGGGCTGAAACTCGGCCGCACGCCCGTGCCCTGCGCGAACAGCGCGGAGTTCTCGGGCACGGTCGTCCGGCTGCCGCTGTGGCCCGCGCTGAGCGACGAGCAGGTGGACCGCGTGGTCGACGCGGTCACCGCCTTCACGGTCTAGGGCGCTAGGCCGTCAGCACGTAGAGCTTCTCGCGACCACCGGCGATCAGCGTCCGCTCCGCCACGCGCGACTCGTAGGCCCGGAAGAATCGGTCCAGGCTCGCCTCGACGAACCGGTGTTCCTGCGCGCCGTCGCCCGCGTCGGTGAAGCGGCGCGCGGCCGCGGCGAGGACCCGATTGTCGCTGGTGGCCATATTGCGGACCGGCTCCGCGACGATCACCTGTTTGCGCGCCGCGCCGAGCATGCGGTCGACGACGGGGGCCGGATCGGGCAGGAAGTGGTAGAGGCTCGCCTGCATGACCACGTAGTCGGCCGCGGGCAGTTCGTCGTCGGAATGCATATTCCACACCCGCCCGGTGCCACCCGCCTCGTTGAGCCGAGCGATGAAACCCTCGTTCAGATCCAGGCCGGTGTAGTCGACACCCTTGTCACGCAGGTAGTGGCTGTACAGCGTCGCGGGCCCGCAGCAGACGTCCACCACGGACGCTCCCTCCGGAACGAGTTCCGCGATGGCCCGGTACCGAGCTCCGTAATGGCGACCGTAGAGTCCCCGCATCAGTAGTTCGTAGGTTGTCCGATTACGGTAGATGACGCTCGAGCTCACACCTTCGGATGCTACGTGCTGAATCGGTTCGGCACACGGTGGAAAATTCACGCCCAGGTGAACCCCTTGTTCGACAACACGTTTCGATAACGTCAGTCACCGAACAGCGTTCGTGCCGCGTCCTCGGTGAGGATTTCGTAGGTTTCGCTCGACCGGTCGTACCGCCAGGTGTCCTGTCCCGATGGCGGGCGGCCCTCCGCCTGTACGGCGCGGGTCGACGGACGGTAGGTGGAACTGCGCGGGATCTCGTCGACGACGTGGACCAGATCGGGACGCTGACCGGGTTCGAGCGCCCGAACCGCCTCGGTGACGTCTCCGGGCGACAGCCGATATCCCGCGCGCACGCTCAGCGCCGCCACCGCGATCGTGCCCTCGCGGGACGCGAGCCCGTAGGCGACCTCCAGATCGACGGCGGTGATGTCGTTGACGGCGTCGACGATCGGCTGGGTGTAGACCGGACCGCGCGCGGTCTTGATCACGGTGTCGGTGCGGTCGACCAGCCAGTAGTCGCCGTCGCTGTCACGACGGAACAGGTTCTCGGTCGGCATCCAGGAATCGCCCGCGACGAAGACCCCGCGCAGGCCGCCGTCGGAGATGTCCAACCCCTCGGAAGCCTTGCCGAGCAGCAGGCCCACCTCGTTGTCGGCGCAGCGGCGGGCGAATCCGGATTCGTCGGTGAGAACGCGTTCGGTGATCGGGTCGTAGGCGACCAGTTCGACCCTCGCGGTACCCGGTACCGGCCTGCCCTTGCATCCGGCCTTGGCGCCGGTCACGTTGGCCAGCACCACATCTCCCTCGATGGAGGCGTAGAACTCCAGCACCCGGGCCGGTTCGAATTTCTCGGTCGTGCGCCGCCACAGTCCGGCGGGCATCCCCGAGCCGATGAACAATCGGATCGGATGCGCGTGACCCGCGGGGAACACCTCGGCGTCGAGGATTTCGCGCAGCATCGTCCAGGTGTAGGTGACGACGGTGACGCCGTAGCGGTGCACCTCCTCGGCGAAACGCTCCGGAACCAGCGAGCGGGCCAGCGCGATCCGGCTGCCGCCCGCGATGGCGCCGCCGAGACTGACCAGCAGACCCGAGGAATGGTGCAGCGGCGCGAGGCAGTAGACGGTATCGCTGCGATCCAGGTCGGCGGAGGTCGCGGTACCGAAGGCCGACAGCGCCCACCGGTGGTTGGTGATGTACTTCAATTCCAGCCGGTCACCGGTTCCGGTGACGAGGACGAACGCCAACTCGCGGGCCAGACCGGGGTCGGGGCTGTACCAGGCGGGCAGTCGCACCTCGCTCGGATCGATCTGTTCGAGATCGACGACATTCTCGCTCGACGGAATGTCGAGGGTGCGCGCGCTGCCACCGCCGAGTACCAGCACCCGCCGCCCGGTCTCGACGGACTGGCACACATTCTCGGGGTCGGTGACGACCGTCCTGACACCGGTGCGCTCCATCGCGTGACCCAGTTCGCTGCCCGGCGCGAGCAGGACGGCCACCGCGCCGAGGCGCGAGAGCGCGGCCACCGTGGCCAGCGCGCTGGGCCTGGTCTCCATCACGACGGCCACCCGCTCGGCGGGCCGGATGCCGACCGAGATCAGTCCGCGCACCACATTGTCGATGCGGGCGTCGACGGCGGCGTTGGTGTGCACCCGATCGTCGAAGAGGAAGCATTCGCGCAGCGGGGCGCGCCGGGCCTGCTCGGCGATCAAGCGGCCCAACGAGATCCGGGTGTTCGGCTGGATCATGCCGAGTCGCGTCAGCCGGGGCAGCGCTCGCGCCGCCTCGCCCGCCAGTTCGACCGAACCGCGCACCGCGCTGCTGGCGATATTCTCCAGCGCCTTGCCCATGCCCGCCCCGGCTTCGGCCAGCGCCGCCGCGTTGTGCAGTACCCGTGTCGCCGCCGAACGCGGGGCGTTGGTCTCGACATGTTCGGTCATGCGCGAGATCTCGGGCGGCAGCGGTGTGTCGTTGTCCATCCAGTCGATCCACTGCCGCACCAGCGGCCAGGTGCGGTTGGTCGCCGTGCTACCCGCAACAAGACCGAAATGTCCTGCCACCAAACCGGCTTCGTACACTTCGGCGTTCGGCGCGGCGCGCAGGATGCCGCGCACCGCCGCGGGCTGACCGATATCGTCCACCTCGCCGAGGAAGGCCAGGATCGGGCATTTCAGCTCCGCCAGCGACACCGGGTGGTCGCGGATCACGAAACCGCCCGACATCAGCCGGTTGTGCACGACGAACTGTTTGAGCAGATCGGCGGCGGCGGGCCCCGCGTAGCCGACCCAGCCGTCGTTGTTGAGGAATCGACGCTGACGTTCCTTGGGCAGCAACGCTTCCCGGTCGTGCAGCTGACGCAGGAAATCGATCCGGGATTTCGCGGTCTTGACCGGATCCAGCATCTGGAAGCCGAAACGGACCATCGAATCGGTGATGGGCAGTCTGGTCACGACGTGATCGGCGACGAAGTCCGCGACATCGGAGACCAGCCCGTACGGCAGTCCGAACGGCATGCCCGCGACGATGTCGACGGGACTGCCGAAGGTCACGATGCTGGCCACGCTCTTGCCGTAGCGGTACGCCGCGGTCTGATAGGCGAACATGCCGCCCTGGGAGTACCCCATCAGATGTACCGGCGCGCCGGTGGCCTCGCTGACGGTGTCGACGGCGCTGTTCACCGCGAGCACGTGATCGGCGAGATCGCGTTTCCAGCCGCCCTCCTCGGTCGCGGGCGAGCCGAAATCGACGACCCAGCAATCGATGCCGCCGCGGTTCAGGATGCCGACCGCGCCGTCCTCGGCGTTCACATCCCAGATGTCGGCGTTGACCATGAGCGGTGGCACCAGCAGCGCGACCGGACGTCCGGGGGCGGCGTCGTCGGGGAAGTAGTGGCGCAGCCGATACATGCGTCTGCGTTCGACCACCTCGAAGGGGGACGACTCCACATCGGTGGTCAATCCGCCGAAGCGGATCACCTCCAGCCCGTTCTGCGCGGTAGACATCAGCCGCTGAACCGAGCTCACCAAATCCTTCGCACTCAACTTCACGATCGCTCCTGGCCTAGCCATCACACGAGCTTTCCACATCGTCTGTCCATTATGGGTCGGCCGTGACCGGATCCGTGCACCGATAGGCTCCAGCTGTGACTGCGCGACAGCGGGGCGGCCGGGCCGCTCAGGCCGAGGAACGTCGGGAAGCGATCCTGCGCGCGGCGATGGACGTGATCGCCGAGCGCGGGTATCGGGGCGCGTCGCTGGCCGCGGTCGCCGAGCGTGTCGGGCTGACCCAGCCCGGACTGCTGCACTACTTCCCCAGCAAGGAATTACTGCTGGTCGCGGTATTGGAGGCGCGCGATCGTTGGGATACCGCCGCCGTTCCGACGCAGCGGCGCGGTGACTGGCGGCTGCGCCACCTCGAGCAGTTGGTGGAGTACAACGCGTCCAGGCGCGGTCTCGTGCAGACCTTCACCGCGCTGGTCGGGGAGAGCGTCACCGGGGCCGACCATCCGGCGCAGGAGTTCTTCCGGCAGCGCTACAGCAACGCGCGGGCGGTGTTCACCGAGATACTGGCCGCCGAATTCGGCGAGCGCCTGCCGGGCGGACTCACCCCGGACCAGGCGGCGCCGTTGCTCATCGCCGTGCTCGACGGCTTGCAGATCCAGTGGTTGCTCGACCCGGAGGCGGTCGACATGACCGCCGCCTTCCGGGCGTTCCTCGACCTGCTCGGCACGACCGAGCAGGCGAGTCGCTAGCTCAGAGTCCGAGCGTGGCGAGCACGGCTCCCGCCATCGCCCGCTCCCCGTGCACGTTCGGATGCACCGGCACGGCGGGCTGGAACGGGATGAGACCCTCCACCCAGCGGTCGGCGGGCGGCTTGCAGATGTCGTGGCCGATGGTGGTGGGGTAGGTGTCGACGTAGGTCGCGCCGTTGGCCGCGGCCTGCGCGGCGAGCATGACGGCGAATTCGCGCATCGTCGAACGGACGAAGGCGATGTCACCGACGGCGATGAGCTGATCGGTGCCGCAACCGGTGTCCTCCTCCGGCAGGGTCGCCGGGTAGCCGACGAGCAGGACCTGCGCCTTCGGTGACCGCTGCTTGACGGCACGCAGGGTTTCGCCGATGCGCGGGGCGATCCGCGCGGTGCGCTCGGTCAGTTCCGATCCGAAGGCCGCGGCGCAGGGCGCGCCCTTCGGGTCGTTGGCGAAGACGGTGGCGCAGCGGGTCACGATATCGACGAAGCCGAGATCGTTGCCGCCGATGGTGAGCGTGACCAGGGTGGTGTCCGCGCTGAGCGCGTCGAGTTGGGGTGCGTTGATCGCGCTGCCCGTGAGCAGACTCTTCTGCGGCTCGGTCATATCCTTGATGACCGCCGCGCCACAGGTCACGTCGCGCACCGTCGTCGGCCGCAGCGTGGCCGCGACCACGCTCGCGTAGTTCTGGTCCGAGCGGGTGCACAGACCGGCGGTCTGGTTGGGCACCCCCGACGCCGCAGCGTACGAATCGCCGAGCGCCACGTAGACGTCGGTTCCGGGGCGGGCGGTCGCGGGGGTGAGCACCGCGCCGACGAAGGCGGTCGCGGCGACGCCGACGAAGGCGGCTCTCGCGACTCGGCGCAGACGAGTACGGGCAGGGCTGAAGCGCATGAATGATCCTCTGCGGTGCGGTTTCGCCGACCTGGTGATAGGCAGACGCAACGAGAATCGCCGCTCGGGCCGAGCGGCGTCAATGTACGCGGCGGACAAACGCGCGACGTATTTCCGCGAGTCTCCACCCGAATTCTAGGTAACGAACTGATAACTTCACCTACCGATCACTAGGTGTTCGTGGCAGGCTCCTCCTGGCCACGCCGCGCCGCGATCGCACGTTCCGCGGTGGCCCGTGCCCCGACGCCGTCTCCCTCGGCCGGACGAACGACGAAAGGCGACCGACAGCATGATCAGGTCGGATATCGATCACGACGCGGCGATCGAGGCCGCCGTCGAACAGCTCGATCTCGACGCCAAGACCTCGCTCCTCGCGGGCCGCGACGTGTGGTCGCTACCCGCGTTACCGCAGGTAGGTCTGCGATCGATCGTCATGTCGGACGGCCCGATCGGCGTGCGCGGCGTGCGCTGGGCCGGCGACGACCCGTCGGTCGCCCTGCCGTCGCCGACCGCGCTCGCCGCGACCTGGGACCCCGACCTGGCCGCGCGGGCCGGGCGGCTGCTCGCCCAGGAGGCCCGGCGCAAGGGCGTCGACGTACTGCTCGCCCCCACCGTCAACCTGCATCGATCGCCGCTGGGCGGACGCCATTTCGAGTGCTACTCCGAGGACCCGTACCTGACCGGCGTCATCGGCACCGGCTTTGTGCGCGGCGTACAAGAAGGGGGCGTCGCGGCGACCGTCAAACATTTCGTCGCCAACGACGCCGAGACCGACCGGTTCACCGTGGACAACGCCGTCGCGGCGCGCCCGTTGCGCGAGCTCTACCTGGCCCCGTTCGAGGCCATCGTCCGCGACGCGCGGCCGTGGGCGATCATGGCCGCCTACAACAGCGTCAACGGCACCACCATGACCGAACACCGCGAACTCGTCCGCGGGGTACTGCGCGGCGAGTGGGGTTTCGACGGCTGTGTCGTCTCCGACTGGCTCGCGGCGCGCAGCACCGAGGGCGCGCTGCGCGGCGGACTCGATATCGCGATGCCGGGGCCGGTCACCGTCTACGGCGCGCAACTGGCCGACGCCGTCCGGGCGGGCCGGGTCGACGAGGCCGACGTCGACGACGCGGTCCGGCGGGTCCTGCGACTGGCCGCCCGGGTCGGCGCGTTGGCGGCGATGCCGCCCGCCGTCCCCGCCGACCGATTGCCCGCACCGATCGACGGACGCGCGCTCGCCCGCGAGATCGCCTGCCGCGGTGTCGTTCTGGTGCGCAATGCCGAACTCGACGGCCGTCCCGCGCTGCCGCTGGAGGCCACCGGTTTGCGCCACGTCGCGGTTCTCGGCCGGGCGGCGATCGACGCGCGCATCCTCGGCGGCGGTTCGGCGACCGTCTATCCCGAACAGGTCGTCTCACCGCTGGACGGTCTCACGGCGGCGCTGCCCGATACCGCCGTCACCTTCGCCGTCGGCGCCGACCCGAGCGACGAGATGGGCGAGGCGAACACCGGATTCACACTGCGGGCGGTCGTCCGTGACGCGGCGGGCGAGATCATCGGCACCTATCCCCTGCCGAACGGCAGCATCACCTGGCTCGGTGAGGTGCCGGAGGGCGTCACCTACGACGCCCTGCACAGCGTCGAGATCGCGGGCACGTTCACACCGCGCGACAGTGGCGAACACGCCTTCGGCACCAAAGGATTGGGCCGCCACGAACTGGTCGTCGACGGCACCGTCCTCTTCGCGGGGCCCCAGGAGTTCAGCGGCGACCAACTCGAAGGGTTCTTCGCTGCGCCGGTCGAGCGCGGCCGGGTCGCCCTGTCCGCGGGCAGACCCGTCGAGGTCTCGCTCACCTATACGCCGGTGAAGTCCGCCGAGATACCGCTACCCATCGTCGTGTTCGGACTGGCACACAGCGAACCGGAACGCGATCCTGGCGACATGATCGACGAGGCCGTCGCCGCGGCGGCCGGGGCGCAGGCGGCCATCGTCGTCGTCGCCACCACCGAGCGCGTCGAATCCGAGGGTTTCGACCGTACCGATCTCGAATTGCCCGGTCGCCAGAACGAACTCGTCGCCAGGGTGGCCGCCGTCAATCCACGCACGATCGTCGTGGTCAACGCCGGTTCGCCGGTCGCCATGCCGTGGCGCGACGATGTCGCCGCCGTCCTGCTCGGCTGGTTTCCCGGGCAGGAGGCGGGCGCGGCGCTGGCCGACGTGCTGCTCGGCCACCGGGAGCCCGGCGGACGACTCCCGACGACCTGGCCCGCGACCCTCGCCGACGCGCCGGTCACCGAGGTGGCGCCGGTCGATGGCGTATTGCCCTACAGCGAGGGTGTTTTCATCGGATACCGGGCCTGGGATCGCGGCGACACCGTCCCCGCCTACCCGTTCGGCCACGGAACGGGTTACACGACATGGGAATACGATTCGATATCCGGTGACGCGAACACGGTCACCGTCCGGCTGCGCAATACCGGGGACCGCCACGGGCGCGAGATCGTGCAGATCTATCTGACCCCCGGCGACGATTCGGTGCCGCGCCCCCGGCGCTGGCTGGCGGGTTTCGCTCCCGTCGAGGCCGCGGCCGGTACCTCCGTCGACATCTCGATCCCGCTGCCCCCGAGGGCTTTCGAGATCTGGGACGAGACGTCGAACGCCTGGACCACGGTGCCGGGCGAGTATCGGATAGACGCCGCCCGATCGTTCACCGACAGCAGGGTCGCCATGCACGTCACGCTGGGATGAGATCGGTCACGTCACGCCCATCACGTTGGTGTACATACTCTCGAACGGCTCCGGATCGACGCTGAGTTCACTGCGGAACGGGAAGTCCAGGATCGCGATCAGGAAGATCATCGCGCCGAGGAAGAAGGCGAACAGGCCACCGAGGACGAGGTGCGCGCCGCGATCGAGACTGAACAGGCACAGCAACACCAGGTTGATCACGCCGCCGACCAGGATCACCGCCCACAGCACGTCGGGAATGCCACCGGAGGCGGCGTTGATCCGATGCCGCCGTTCCTGGTCGAACCGCGCGAACTGGTCGATGGTCGCGGCGTGCACGATCCCCTGCGCGGCGGTCTCGGGCTGGAACGCCAGCAGATGTTCCTGGAACCGAGTGACCAACGCCGTGCCGCCCGCGGGTTCCTCGCCGCGGCGCAGCGCGGGAAAGCACACGAGCAGCATATTGTCGGTGTAGTCGATCAGATCCTGGCGCAGCACCGCGCGTTCGGGTTCCGGATAGGCGCTGACCTCGCGATACAGGGTGCCGACCGCCGCGGCCTCATCGGCGACGAGACCCTGTGCCACGTCGGCGTTCTCGTAGGTGGCCGCCGCGACGAGACCGAGCAGCAGACCGTAGAAGACACCGCCGACCGTGAGCACCATGGTCACGGTCTCGTTCTTCCCCGGCTCGGGGCCGAAGAGCCGGAGCACGAGCGGGCGAGCGAACCAGATACCCGCACACGCCACCAGCACCGCCGTCGCGGTGATGATGACGAAGTCCAACCAGACGGGCAACCCGTACATCCAGGTGAACATGGGAATCCACGATAGCTATCTCGTGGACATCCGGCAGCGAATCCCGGTTCAGGACCCGATCTTCTGTGTGTCCGCGTCGTCGACGGCGTGTCGCGTACGCATGATCGGGAATCGGCCATTCTGCGAATTCCCCTGCGCCGCCGAGTATCCGCGACCTAGCATCGTCTCGTCTGGAACGCAGTGTCGTGTAAGTCAATTCGTTCGAGTGACTGTATCCACCTGCTCGTGCCCCTCCGCAATTCCGAACAGCCATCGATTCGCAAAATTTCGGCGAACGTCTCTTCGGCCATCTCTGAGGTGAGGACCACGCATGACCATCGAAATGCCAGTCAATACGGAAAACGCTGCGCGGCAGTCGCTGTCGACCACCGCCGCCCACCAGCTCGCCACCACCACCAAATCCGAACCCCAGATGCAGGGCATCAGCTCACGCTGGCTGACCCGCATGCTGCCGTGGACGCAGGTCAACGGCGGCGTCTACCGCGTCAACCGACGGCTGTCCCACACCGTCGGCAACGGTGAGGTGGAATTCGTCATCGACGGGCCGAACGCCCGCGTCATCCCGCTCGAACTCACGGAAATCCCCGCGCTGCACGGCGTCACCGATGTCGACACCCTCTCCGCGGTCGCCGACCGATTCGAACAGCACGATCTGCCGCCCGGCACCGTCGTCACCGAATTCGGCAACCCGATGAACCAGCTCATCCTCATCGTGCACGGAAAGATCGCGACCATCGGCACCGATGAATACGGCGAACACACGCGACACCGTGTTCTCGCCGCGGGCGACTACTACGGCGATGCCACCCTCACCGATCCCGACACGATCTGGCCCCACACCCTCAAAACCCTGACCAAGACCACCCTGCTCACGCTGTCGCGCAGCGCCCTGGACGGCTTGCTCGACCGGCACCCCGCTCTCGGCGAGCACCTCGCCCACCACCGGGAGAAGCCGCCGCAGAACACCAAGGGCGAGGCCGATATCGAGATCACCTCCGGTCATACCGGAGAGCCCGTACTGCAACCGACCTACGTCGACTACGACACCAACCCGCGCGAATACGAACTCAGCCTGGCCCAGTCGGTACTCCGCATCCACACCCGCGTCGCCGACCTCTTCAACGACCCGATGAACCAGACCCAGCAGCAGTTGCGCCTCACCATCGAAGCGCTCTACGAACGTCGCGAGCACGACCTCGTCAACAATCCGGAATTCGGGCTGCTGAACAACTGCGATCTCAAACAGCGCATCCACACCCAGTCCGGACCGCCCACCCCCGACGATCTCGACGAACTGATCTCCATGCGCCGCAACACCACCCTGCTGCTGGCACATCCCAAGGCCATCGCCGCGTTCGCCCGTGAATGCACCAAGGCGCACATCTACCCCACCCCCACCGTGGTCGACGGACACCAGGTCCCCGCCTGGCGCGGCATTCCGCTGCTGCCCTGCAACAAGATTCCCGTCAGCCCGACGAATACGACCAGCATCTTGGCGCTGCGTACCGGCGAGAAGAACCAGGGCGTCATCGGACTGCACCAGACCGGCATTCCCGACGAGTACGAACCCAGTCTCAACGTCCGCTTCACGGGTATCGACAACCAATCCATCATCACCTACCTCGTCAGCTGCTACTACTCGACCGCGGTGCTCACCCCCGACGCCCTCGGGATACTCGACAACATCCAGATCGCCCGGCAAGCCGACTGACCGGGCGCCGAGCATGTCGGTCATCTCCCGTGCGACGGCGCCACCGGTGACGAACGATCTGGCATCGATCGTCGCGGCCCTGCTGTCACTCGCCGATACCGCCGCTCCCACCGATCCATTCGGCGACGCGCGGCCCATATCCGCAGTGGTGGAAGCAGTTTCGAAGACTATCGAAGGCGGTCCCGTTCCGTCACGCGCTCCGGGACTGCTCGGCCCCACCGGTCCGGGCACCGCAGCGCTGCGACTGCCCGCCTCGGCCACCCCGTCACCGATGATCGCACCGCGTCACACGGCGACCCACCGGTCGCCGGCCTCGTCCGCTGCCGCCCCACCCCGGCGGCCCGAAACCGCGGCGGCGCGGTCCGATTCACCATCGATGGGACATTCCGACGATCATCCCGCTATCCCGATACCGCGCGCATTCCCCCGAGTTCCCGTCGGATCGGCACAGGGGGTCGATCCGACGGGTTTACATCCACCGTCGGTCCTCCCGCCTCCCGGTGGACCCGTCACACCCGCGACGGTCGTTCGCGTACCTCGCGCATCGGAACCGATCGGGCACGGCCAGCGGGTGGCACCTACCGCCGCCGGGGACATCCCCCCGCTGTACTGCCCGCCGCCGACACGTGACGATCCGGTACTCGCCGAATTGGTGAACGACGGACTCCTCGCCTGGGCCCGCGACATCGGTCTGTACGAAGGCCGGACGCGGGAGTTGCACGAGGCGGATTTCGGCCGACTGATCATGCTCGCCCATCCGGATTGCGACGATCCGGACCGGCTGCTCGCGGCGGCCAAATGCGCGGTCTCGGAATGGTCGGTCGACGACTACTACTGCGAGGAAGGAGCGGAGGGCTCCGCCGCCGAACTCGGGCCGCGGCTCGGACTCGTCGCGGCGGCCATGGATCCCGTCCACCTGCCCGTGCGCTACCTCGCGGAATCGGAGGCGGCGATGCGCGCCGACCCCGTCCTGCGTGCCTTCCGTACCTCGTTCGACCATCTCGCGCGCTACGCCTCGCCCGCTCAACTGGCACGGCTGCGCACCGAGATCGCGGGCTGGTTCATCGCACTCGGCGCGGAGGCGGGCTGGCGGGTGACGGGGCGGATGCCGCCGGTATGGGAGTACCTCGCCAACCGGCAACCGCACAGCTTCCTTCCGTGTATGGCGCTGTGCGATGTGGTCGGCGGCTACGAACTCGGGGCGGCGGAATACACCGACCCCGCGGTGCGGCGGGTGGTCACCACCGCCGCGCTGGCGGGTCAGCTGGTGAACGATCTCTATTCGATGGCCCGCGAAGACCGATCCGAGCACCTGGAATTCAATCTTCCGACGGTTCTCGCCGCCGAGGAGAACTGCTCACGACGGGAGGCGGTGCTGCGAACGGCGGCCGCACACGACGAACTGATGCACCGGTTCGAGAGCGAGGCAACCCCGCTCGCCGCGACGGGTTCGCCCGAATTGCACAGATTTTTGGCCGGATTATGGGCCTGGATGGGCGGCAGCCGGGCGTGGCATACCGGCAGCAAGCGCTATCAGGATGTGAAATAGCCAGTACCGCAACGAGAGGATGATCGCGAATGACCATGCTCGGCCCCGACACCACTGCCGTACTGCACACCAGTTATCAGAAATCCGTCGCCGACTATTGGAACAACAATCCCAACGACGACCGCGTCAACACCGAACTCGGCAAGGTGGACGGCCTCTACCACCATCACTACGGGATCGGTGACCCCGATCTCTCGGTGCTGGAAGGTCCTGAGGACACCAGGCAGGAACGCATCGTCGAGGAACTGCATCGGCTCGAGACAGCCCAGGCCGACCTGCTGCTCGATCACCTCGGGGAGGTGCGGCCCGGTGATCGCCTGATGGACGGCGGTTCCGGCCGCGGCGGTACCAGCTTCATGGCGCATCAGCGGTTCGGTTGCCGCGTGGACGGCGTCACCATCTCCGAGTACCAGGTGGGTTTCGCCAATGAGCAAGCGCGGCATCGCGGTATCGCCGACCAGGTGAGTTTCCACTTCAGCAATATGCTCGAGACCGGATTCGAGTCCGGCGCGATGCAGGGGATCTGGACCAACGAAACCACCATGTACGTGGATCTTTTCGACCTGTTCGCCGAATTCTCCCGGCTACTGAGACGCGGCGGACGCTACGCCTGCATCACCGGCTGCTCCAACGATGTCGCCGGCGGACGTTCGTCCTCGGTCAGCCGGATCGACGCGCACTACGGGTGCATGATCCATCCGCGCAGCGAATACTTCCGTGCGCTCGCCCGCAACGGCCTCGCGCCGATCTCCGTGGTCGATCTCACCCCGGCGACGATTCCGTACTGGGAACTGCGCACGAAATCCGAGCTCGCGACCGGTATCGAGGAGCCCTTCCTCACCGCGTACCGGGAAGGTAGCTTCCAATACCTGCTGATCGTCGCCGATAGGGTGGGGCGGTGACCGAGACCCTGGCCGAACCACTGACCGATCGCGAGGCCCTGCCCGTCGAACTCGTCGATGACGCGGGCCACGCGATCGGCGCGTGCCCGGTCTCGCAGGCGCATCAACCGCCGGGACTGCTGCACCGCGCGTTCTCGGTGCTGCTCTTCGACACCACGGGCCGCGTGCTGTTGCAGCAACGGGCCGCGGTCAAGACCCGGTTCCCCCTGGTCTGGGCCAATACCTGCTGCGGCCACCCGGCTCCGGGCGAATCGGTGACCGACGCGGCCGCGAACCGTCTCGCCGAGGAATTGGGCCTGACCACCGACCTCACCGAGGTCGGCGTCTTCCGCTACCAAGCCGAGGACGCCGACAGCGGGCGGGTCGAGCACGAATGGGATCACGTCCTCATCGGAAGGCTCGGATCGGCGCGACCGCGTCCCGATCCGGCCGAGGTCGCAGATTTCGCGTGGGTCCAGCCCGACGCCCTGCGCATGCGTCTGTGCGACGATCCCGCGAACTACTCCCCTTGGCTCGGGAGTGTGCTGGAGATCGCCGACAAGGCGTACCACCGGACCGAAGGGTAGTCCGACGTATCCGACGCCGAACCGGTCGAGACGAGCCCGTGGACACGCGGACTCTCGACCGGTTCGGCGGTTCCGAGGTTGGCCGCCAAACCGATCATCGATCTCATGGCCTCGGTGAACCATCTCGATGTCGTCGTTGTCGAGGCCGCGCAACGCTTCACCGTCGACGGCTGGTGCTTCGTGCCGCCGGAACTGGACGGTCGGCCGTGGCGTCGCTTCTTCGTCAAACCGGACGAAACCGGGCAGCACCGAATCGCCCACCTGCACCTGGTCACCTCCGGTCACCCGCGTTGGGGCGAACAGATCGCTTTTCGCGACGCCCTGAGACGCGACGGGACGCTGGCCGACGACTACGCACAGCTCAAACGGCGGTTGGCCGACCGACACGAAGAGGACCGCGAGGCCTACACGAACGCCAAGGCGGGATTCATCGCGAAGGCACTCGGACTCGCGCCCGACTGACGGCGTCCCCGCCTTGTTTTTCGGTGACGCGCGTGCGTTTTGCCGTTTCCCGATGCGTCGGACATTCGTTGATGCGCATATCAGCGTACTGACATGTAATAGCCCCCGGAGTGTCGCCTTCCGCTCACGGGTGCGGATCGGCGGGAAGTTCCCGGCCGCCCGACGATCCGCGCGGAAGCTTGGGTAAATCACAGGTTTGCCACAGGGTCACACCAGGCGCGCAGTGGATCGTTGAGGGGTACGCAAATCCAGCGGCAAGTGAGGTGCACCATGGTCGAGGTCGAAGTCACGCAGGACAAGGTGACGGTGAACGTACTCGGGATGGACCGGATCCTTTCGCTGCGCGAACAGGTGACCGTCGACCTGTCCGACATCACCGAGATCGCCCTCGCCGAAGTCGATCTGCGCCCGCCGTGGGTACGTGCGCCCGGCGCCTTCTTCCCGGGTGTGATCGCGGCGGGCACCTATCGGGGTAGACGCCGGAAAGAGTTCTGGGACACCCGATTCGGCGGCCGCGCCATTCGCATCGATCTGGCGGGCACCGAATTCACCCGCATCGTCGTCGACGTCGCCGATCCGGATCTCGCACTGGAGGAACTGACCTCGGCCGTCGCCGCCTGATACTCAGGGACCGCCGAAGGGGCGGAGGACGCCGCGATACGTTTTCGACGGGGGCGCGGCGAACTCCCCCCGCCCGGATTTCCTGAGACCGAGGGTGATCAGCGACTGCACCGTGAGGGTGGCGGCGGCGACCCCGTCGACCACCGGGACACCGATCTCGGCACGGATGTGCGCGCACAGGTCGGCCATGCCCGCGCAGCCGAGCACGATCGCGTCGGAACTGTCGGCTTCGACCGCCTCCCGGCAGGCCTCGGTGACGATCTTGCGCGCGTTCGGATCGGTGTCGAGCGCGAGCACCGGGATCTCACAGGCATGGATGCCGCGACAGTAACGGCGCATCCCATAGTGTTCGGCGAGATCCTCCGCGCGGCCGATGGTGCGATCCAGCGTGGTGACGACGCTGAAACCACGCCCGAGGTACGAGGCCGCGCGCATGGCGGCCTCCGCGATCCCGATCACCGGTCCCGCCGCGAGTTCACGGGCGGCGTCGAGGCCCGGATCGCCGAAGCAGGCGATCACATAGCCGTCGACACCGTCACGTTCCCCGCGCGCGATGGCATCGAGGATGCCGGGAACGCTGAGGGCCTCGTCGTAGTGACTTTCGATCGACGCCGGTCCCATCGCGCTGGTGACCGCGTCGAGCAGTGTGCCGGGGCCGACGACGGCCCCGGCACACTGCTCGATCGTGTCGGTCATCGCCCGCGTCGTATTGGGGTTGACGACACGGATGCGCATCAGGCAGGAACCTCCCCCGCGGCAGGCTCCTGGACGGCCTTGCCCGCCGCCGCAGTACGCGCGGCCAACAGGTAGTAGACGACGAATCCGAGCCCGCACCCGATGAACCAGCTGTACTGCGCGGCGGTGTGCATCCCGGTCACGCCCTTGGCCAGCACCGGGAACATCGCGACGGCGGCGCCGACGGCTGTCGCGATGATCGCGTTCACGTTGTAACCCTTGCTGTACCAATAGGTTCCGGTGGTCGACATGGTGAACAGATCGTCGACCCGCACCTGCTGCTTCTTGATCAGGTAGTAGTCGGCGATCAGCACGCCGAACAGCGGGCCGATGAACGCGCCGAGCACCTCGAGCGTGTAGTGGATGACATCCGGGTTGTTGTACAGGTTCCAGGGCGTGATCAGCACGGACCCGGCCGCCGCGATCATGCCGCCCGCCCGCCAGCTGATCCGCTGCGGACTGACATTGGAGAAGTCGAAGGCGGGCGAGATGAAGTTGGCGACGATATTGATGCCGACGGTCGCGATGGTGAAGGTCAGCGCGCCGAGGACGATCGCGAAGGTGCTGTCGATCCGCGCAACCGTGGTGACCGGATCGGTGATCAGCTCACCGTAGACGGGCACCGTCAGCGACGCGGTGATCACCACGAGCAGCGAGAACAGCAGGAAGTTGACCGGGAGTCCGAGCAGGTTGCCGCGCTTGACCGCGCCGAAGGACTTTCCGTAACGGGAGAAGTCGCCGAAGTTCAGCATCGGACCGGAGAAGTAGGACACCACGAGCGCGATCGCGCCGAGCATGACCGGCAGCGCGTCCCAGCCGGTGTAGGTCACCTCGCCGAGGTTGAGATCGATGGCGCTCCAACCGGCTTTGGCGATCAGGTATCCGCAGAGCAGGAACATCACCACGTAGACCGCGGGACCGCAGAAGTCGATGAATTTCCTGATGGCTTCCATGCCGCGCCAGAACACGCACGCCTGCACCACCCACAGCAGTAGATAGCTGCCCCAGCCCAGCAGCGACAGCCCGAGGAAGCCGTAGTCGTCGACCACCGCGTACGGGGCGAGATCGGGGAACAGCTTGATCAGCACCACGTCCAGCGCCGCCGATGCCAGGAAGGTCTGGATGCCGTACCACGCCACCGCGATCAGACCGCGGATGATGGCGGGGACGTTCGCGCCGAGCACACCGAACGCGCTGCGGCACATGACCGGATACGGAACGCCGGTCACCTGGCTCGGCTTGGCCACCAGGTTACAGAAGAAGTAGACGATGGTGATGCCGACCAGCAGTGAGACGAGCACCTGCCAGCTGGCGAGTCCGAGCGCGAACAGACTGCCCGCGGTGACGTAACCGCCGACGCTGTGCACGTCCGACATCCAGAAGGCGAAGATGTTGTACGAGCCCCACTTCTGCTCACGCAGCGGGGCCAGATCCTCGTTGGTCAGCCGGGGATCGTAATCCTTTGTCGCCGTTACGGGTTGCGTCGCCGGTCCCGGATTTCCCGGTGTGGTGGCCGAGGATCCGGCCGGGGCGAGTGTTTCGGTCATGGTGATTCCCATCCGAAGGTGAAACTGTGATGGTTCGACGGTAGGAATCCCGCATTGCCCGACAATTGCGCCGTTATTGCCCGACTATTGCACGACAGATATATCTTCCGCGGGCGCCAGCAGCCCGGTGTCGGTGGGCAGCGTCGCGATCACCTTCTCCAGCCTGCGGTGGTGACCTTCGGCGATGAGCAGCAGCCGGTCGATGTCGCGGGCGAGGAAGGCATCGAGCATGAGCGCGTGGTCGGTGTGCAGGCGCACCCGGTCGGCGCGCCCGATATGCACCATGGACTGCACCGGCTCGGTGACGTTCCACGCCGATTCCAGCATGTGCAGCAACCGGAACATGCGTGAGGGCCGGGTCAGCGCCACATGGAAATGCCTGGACTGCCGGTGATAGGCGGCCGGATCGTCGTCGCGGATCGCCTGTTCCAGCAGAGCGTTGATCTCCCGTAGTTCCTCGCGGTCGGCATCGCTGGCGTTGGCGACCGCGGCGGCGAGCGACGCGTTCTCCAAAGTCTCACGCACGATGTACATTTCGCGAAGTTCGGCGGCGGTCAGCTGTGCCACGGTATAGCCGCCGTGCGGCTCGTGGGTGACCAGCCCCTCCCCCATCAGCGTTTTGAGCGCCTCGCGCACGGGAATGTGGCTGACACCGAATAATTCGGCCACTTCGCGCAGCGGTATCGCCGTACACGGCGGCACCGCCCCGTCGAGGATCACCCGGCGCAGTTCGCCGAGAATGATCTGTGGCCTACCCGGCTCGTCGACAACCAACCTCGCGAGCAGGGCCGAACGTCTCCGTGGAGGCATGGACCCACCGTAGGACAGACGTGTTGCGATCTCGGTTCCTGATGTGACGCTCAGGAAAATGCACAACCACTCGCGGCGGGCGGCGAGATGACGATTCGACCACAGGTCTTACGCTGTACGAGATGACGGAAGGGAGGACACCACCGATGACCACGATTCCGACCACGCAATTCGTCGACCGCCGCTACGCGACCCTCGTCGCCGAATTCGACCGGCTGTTCCGCCGCCCCTCGGACGGCGGCGGCGCCCTCGCGGTCTACCGACACGGCGAACCCGTCGTCGACGTCTGGGCCGGTTACGCGGCCCCCGACCAGCCGTGGCAGCACGACACCGTGGCCATGGCCTACTCGACCGGCAAGGGTGTCGCGTCCACCCTGCTGCACCGCCTCGCCGAACGCGGCCTGCTCGACTACGACGCGCCGGTGGCCGAGTACTGGCCGGAATTCGCGGCGGCGGGCAAGGAACGGATCACCGTCCGCGAACTGCTGACGCACCGGGCCGGACTGCATCGCCTGCGCGGTCTGCTGCCGGGACCGGCGCAGACATTCCTCGACGACGCCGCGGTCACCGAAGCGCTTGCCGCCGCGACACCCGATCCGCGACATACGGTGACCAGCGGATATCATGGCATCAGCTTCGGACATCTGGTCGCCGAACTCGTGCGCCGGGTGAGCGGCGCCGATTTCACCGAACTCCTGCGCACCGAGATCGCCGAACCGCTCGGCGCCGAGGAACTCTGGTTCCGGGTGCCGGAATCCGAGCGCCATCGCATCGCCCCCAACTTCCCGCGTCTCACCATCGCGGGCATGAACTGGGACGCCAGCGCGAACCTGCTCGGCCGCACCCGTTTCACCTCGGCCGCCGCCGAGACCACCCCGCAGGGGTTCGCCGATCTGGTCGCCGATCCGCGCCTGCACGATTCGGTCATGCCCGGCGTCAACGGCGTGTTCTCCGCCCGCGCGCTGGCCAGGATGTACGGCGCGCTCGCCGACGGCGGCACGCTCGACGGCTACCAACTGCTCCGTCCCGAGACCATCGAAGCGATCAGCACCCGTCAGGTGTTCACCCCCGACTACGTGCTGGCGTTCCGCATCCCGTGGGGCCTCGGATATCACGGCGTGCCGATGAAACCGTCGAAGGCGGAACCGATTTCGGCGTTCGGTCATTTCGGGCTCGGTGGCTCGGGCGCGTTCGCCGATCCGAGCACGGGCATGTCGCTCGGATTCGTCACCAATCGGCTCGGCGGCAGGCTGACCCCGCTCGGCGACGCGCGACTGGCACGGCTGGGCGCGGTCGCCCACAATCTGGCCAAGAAGGGATAGCCGTCGGGCACTACATCTTCCGGAAATCCCAACTGGTGAATTTGGTGGGTTCCAGGCGCAACCAGGCATGGCGGCCGTCGTAGTGCATCTCGTCGCGGCCCGCGTATTTGCGGGCGAACAACAGTTCGGGGGTCGCCAGATCCGGGTCGGGCGCGCCGGTCCGGGGAGCCTCGCCCACCGGGGTCAGCACCCCGCGAACCTCCACCCCGCGCAATTCGTCGAACTCACGGCCCGCGTCGATGAGCACGGCGACCTTGGGGTCGCGCACGACATCGGTCCAGCGTTGACTCTTCACCACGGAGTTGAGCCACAGCGCCGTTCCGTCCCAGACGAACCACAGGGGCGTCAGGTGCGGCCCGTCCGAGCCGGTCGTCGCCACGCGACAGGTCCGTTCCTCGGCGAGGAAGGCGTCGACCTCGGCCGGGGTCATGGCGATCTTGCGTCCTCGCCGTTGTTCTTTCATCGAATACGACCTCTTTCGGTTGCCGTGTGGCGCTCAGCGCCCGAGCATGAAGTTGACCACGGGCGTCGCGGCGGGGAACGATCCGGCCATCCCGGAACTGAAGTATCCGGAATCGGAGGTCAGGGTGATGCCGTTGACGGCGGAGGCGGCGTCGCTGCACAGGAACAGCAGCGGACGAGCCTGTTCGATCGGTCGCGCCGGTTCGGTTCCCGCCACCGCGCGGAAGTCGGCGCCGAAGCCGAGCCAGCTGGCGGCGTTGGCGCGGGCCAGCGGGGTGTCGGTCGGGCCGGGGCAGATGGCGTTGATCCGGATTCCCCTGCTGCGCAAGGGCAGCGCCTGCGTCGCGATGTAGGCGCAGACCGCCTGCTTGCTGAACATGTAGTCCGCTTTGCCGTGCTCCACCGCCCACCGCGCCGCGTCGTGGAAGTCGGTGATCGACAGGTACTCCTGCAACAGCGTCAGATTCGATTCCCACCCCAGACCCGCCGAGGAGGAGATGAATCCGATCGCCGCGCCGGACGGCAGCAGATCGGCGGCGAGCATCCGGTCGATCAGGTAGCGGTGGCCGAGGAAGTTGATCCGCTCGATACCGGGGGTGCCGTCGGCGACCCCGGCGGCGGCCACCAGCGCGTGCACCGGCCCGCCGATCTGTTCGAGTGCGGCATCGATGGTGGCGGCGTCGGCCAGGTCGAGCGCGATCGTCCGCACACCGGCCATGGTGATCGGCGCACAGTCGGCGACGATGACCTCGGCGCCCGCGGCGAGCGCGAGTTCGGCTGTGGCGGCGCCCATTCCGGTCGCACCACCGACCACGAGCACCCGTTTGCCGTCGAATCGGAAGGCGTCGAACAACGTCATTGTGTTCTCCTGTGCCGCGCTGTGCGGTGTCGTGCGAAGCGGCCGGGGTGACGACGCCACCGCAATGCGATCACCGCTCCCATTTCCGATTCGGTAGTATGCGAGCGCTGATCGCATACTGTCAAGGGTGCTGCCCGACGAGCGGATGGAGGCGAATGCGCTGTTACCGACCCGACCTCGCGCCGTCCACGGCGCCATGACCCGCCCCGACCGCCCGGATCCCGACGCGCCCGAGCCCGGATCGGCGCAGTGGTGGGTCGAACGCGCCGCGACGGAGAACCGGCGCAGGCCGCGCGACGGCGGCCTGTCGACCACCAAGATCGTCACGGCCGCGGTGGATCTGCTGCGCGAGGACGGCGTCGACGCGCTGACCGTGCGCCGGGTCGCCGAACGTCTCGATACCAGCAGCGCCTCGCTCTATCGCCACATCGCGGGCCGTGACGAACTGATCGCGCTGATCGCCGACCACGTCATGGGCGACATCCGCCTCGCGCGCACCGGCCGCGGCTGGCGCGCCGACGCCGAAGCGCTGATGCACGAGACGCGGCGCGTCATCCTGTCGCAGCCACTGCCCCCGTCGGTGGGCCGCGGCACCGCCGGATACGGACCCAACACCCTGCGCCTGGTCGACGCCGCGCTGGAATTGTTCCTCGAAGCGGGCAGCGGCCCCGAACAGGCCGCTTTCAACACCACCACGATGATCCAATTCGTCGCGGGAGCGGCCGATATCCAGCGCAGTGTCGCCGGTCGCGGCCCACTCGGGGCCTCCCGCTCGGACGGGTTCGACCGTTTGCTCGCCAGCCTGCCCGCCGAGCGCTACATCGCCCTGCGCACCGCGGGTGCCGCGTATGTCGCCGCACCCGCCGACGATGTGTTCGCGCACGGGGTCGCGATGTTCCTCGACGGCGTCGCCAGTCGACTGCCGGTGACCGGCAGCGGGTAGCGGCTGGGCGAGGTGGTGGCGCGCGACTGCCCGCAGATCACGCTCGACCCAGCCGACAGTCAGGCTCGGCCCACCCGACAGGTCCCGCTCGGTTCAGCCGACGAGTCACGCTCGACCCAGCCAACGAGTGGCGGTCGAGGCCCGACTTCCCCCGTCGGCGCGGCACCGACTCGGCCACATAGACCAGGATGCCTGGGCATCCGATCATTGCCCGAGCCTTGCAAGATTGCTATTCTCTCAATTCAGAATTTCATTCTCGAAGGAGGCGGTCGTGACGATCGGCCGGTCACTGCCACCCCTGCGGTTGCGGGAGCGAGATGTCCCGGTGCCCTCCTCGGTGAGCGAACAGGCGAGAGCCATCCTCGCGCTCGGCCCGCTCGCGCCCACCCCGGAATGGCCCGCGCTCGACGACGCCGACGGCTGGCGGACGCTGATCGCCGAGATGGATCGGACCGCCCTCGCGATGGCCCCGGCCTCCGACGCCGCGCGCGAGGTCGAGGTGGAGCGGATCTCCGCCGGAGAGGCCGGGGTATACGTCATCACCCCGCACGCGATCGATCCCGACGACCGCCGCGTCTACCTCGAATTCCACGGCGGCGCGTTCACCCAGGGCGGCGGCGAGATCTGCCGCCTGCGCGGGATCGACAACGCGCTGCGGGTCGGCGCACGGTCGTGGTCGGTCGACTACCGGATGCCGCCGGACCATCCGTATCCCGTCCCTCTCGACGACTGCCTCGCCGCCTACCGCGCACTGCTCGAACAACGCGACCCCGGCGAGATCGTGGTCGGCGGCGTGTCGGCGGGCGCGAACCTGGCCGCGGCGATGATCCTGCGGGCGCGCGACGAGGGGCTCCCCCTACCGGCCGGTGTCGTCCTGGCGACACCGGCGGCCGACCTCACCGAATCCGGCGACACCTGGCAGACCAACCGCGGACTCGACAACATCCTCACCGGTCCCACGCCGTCGACACTGCTCTACGCGGGTGCCAACGATCTGCGCGACCCCTACGTCTCACCACTGTTCGGCGACTTCCACGCAGGCTTCCCGCCAACCCTGCTGCTTTCCGGCACCCGCGACATGCTGCTCTCCGACACCGTCCGCCTGCACCGCGCGCTGCGTTCGGCGGGTATACGGGCCGAACTGCACGTCTGGGAAGCGGCCGGACACGGCGGATTCCTCGGCCGGGCACCGGAGGACGACGACCGCGCCGAGGAGATCCGCCGCTTCACCACCGCGTGCTGGAGTGGCGGCGCGTAACTCAGTGCGCCCCACCGAGTTCCAATGCCAGCACGCCCAGGATCACCAGCGCGACGCCACCGACCTGCACCAGGGTCAATTTCTCGTCCAGGAACAGCGCGCCGATCGTGGCGACCGCCGCCACGCCGATCGCGGACCAGATGCCGTAGGCGACGCCGATCGCCATACCGCGTTTGAGCGCCTGGGCCAGGAAGAAGAACGCGGCGCAGTATCCGATCACCACGATGATCGACGGAATCACCTTGCTGAACCCCTCCGACAGTTTCAACGAGATGGTCGCGGAGATCTCGGAAACGATCGCGAGAGCCAGGAACAGAAAGGTCATGACGGCACCCTAGCGAGGATACGATCGGGTGCGCGGGGACCGGGTCGTCCCCGGGATCGAGAACTTGGGGGATCGGCCGTGGACCTGCCCATGCACGTGGCGGTGGGCACATTGTGCGTCGTGCCGCTGGTCGTCGTCCTGTCCGCGGTCCTCGGCGTGGTCGGCGTACACGCCGAGCACCGCAGGCGTCACGCGCTGCGGCAGTGGGCGGCGGACAACGGATGGCAGTACGCCGAGGGACCCCACGCGCTGTGGACAGCGCGGATGCCCGGTGCGAACGCGCGCGGCATCGGCGTCGTCCTCACCCGCGTGCTCGACGGCAGGCGGGTCACGGTCGCGGACTATCACTATCGGACGACAACGAACGAGCGGTCGACGGACGGGACGGCACGCACGACCACCCGGACGCACCACTTCGTCGTGACGGTCGTACATCTGGACCGTCCGCATCCGCCGATCGCGGTCGTGCAGCGCGGCACGCTCGGAATACTCCAGCGCTCGATATTCGGCGACAAACCGACCGCGACCGGCAATATCTGGTTCGACAACCGCTTCTGGATCGCGAGCCGCGACCCGGGCTACGTCCGCCACCTGGTCGGGCCGGACCTGATCGACGCCCACATCGCGGGCGCCGTGCCCCTGTGGAGCGTCACGGGCAACGATCTGATGACCTACTCGGCCGGACGCCTGAACCGCGTCCGCGCGATACCCGAGCACATCACCCCGCTGCTACGGGTGGCGAATCTGCTGGGCCGAACGGACGCGTGGTCGACCTGACCGGTGCGGCATCCCGGTCCGGTCACCGATCTCAGCGCAGCCAGTCACGCAATGCCGACGCCTGCGTCCGCACCTCGTCGAGCTGAGCCATGACCTGCACACCGGCCGTGCCGCCGCGAGCGTTGCGCGAGGCGATGGAACCCTGCACCGTCAGGACCTCGCGCACCTGCGGCGTGAGGGCGGGGTCGACGGTGGCGAATTCCTCGTCGGTGAGTTCGTCGAGTCCGACACCGCGGGCTTCGGCCGCCCGGACGCATCCGCCCGCCGCCTCGTGCGCGACACGGAACGGAACACCCTGGCGAACCAGCCATTCGGCGATATCGGTGGCGAGGGTGAAACCGGCGGGGGCGAGCTCGGCCATGCGATCGGTGTGGAAGGTGAGGGTGGCGACCAGGCCCGCGATGGCGGGCAGCAGCAGTTCCAGCTGGGCGACCGAATCGAACAGCGGTTCCTTGTCTTCCTGCAGGTCACGGTTGTAGGCCAGCGGTTGTGCCTTGAGGGTGGCGAGCAGGCCGGTGAGATTGCCGATGAGCCGTCCCGCCTTGCCCCGGGTGAGTTCGGAGACGTCGGGATTCTTCTTCTGCGGCATGATCGACGAGCCGGTGGACCACGCGTCGGCGAGAGTGATGTAGCCGAATTCCGGTGTGCTCCAGATGACGACCTCCTCGGCCATCCGGCTCAGATCGACACCGATCATCGCCAGCACGAAGGCCGCCTCCGCCGCGAAATCGCGCGAGGACGTCGCGTCGATCGAATTGGCCGCGGCGGCGGTGAAATCCAGTTCCGATGCGATCTGTTCCGGATCCAGACCGAGCGAGGACCCCGCCAGCGCGCCCGAGCCGTAGGGCGAGACGGCGGCGCGCTTGTCGAAATCACGCAGCCGGTCGATATCGCGCAGCAGCGGATGCGCGTGCGCGAGCAGGTGGTGGGCGAGCAGAACCGGTTGCGCCGCTTGCAGATGCGTCTTACCCGGCATCACCGCGTCGGGATGCGCGGCCGCCTGCGCGACGAGCGCGTCGACCACTTCGAGCAGTCCGAAGGCGACGCGACGGACCGCGTCGCGCAACCACATCCGGAACAGCGTGGCGACCTGGTCGTTGCGGGAACGTCCCGCCCGCAACCGGCCGCCGAGTTCGGTGCCGACCCGTTCGATCAGTCCGCGTTCCAACGCGCCGTGCACGTCCTCGTCGGATTCCAGCGGACCGAACGCACCCGAATCAACGTCCACCGCAAGGCGATCCAATCCGGCGAGCATGCCGGACAGGTCGCTGTCGGACAGCAGTTCCGCCTTGTGCAGCACGCGCGCGTGCGCTTTGGACGCGCGGACATCGTAGGGGGCGAGCACCCAGTCGAAATGCGTCGACTTGCTCAGCGCGGCCATGGCGGCGGCGGGGCCCGACGCGAAGCGGCCACCCCAGAGCGCACCCTCGTTCGTGCCGCTGTGTGACGAGTGCTCGCTGGATGTCATCGTTGGCTCTCCTTCGGTCGGATGGGGAAGTCGGTTGTCGGGTGGCCGGGTCGGTGGCCACACGGTCGTGACCATCGAACCAGCAGAGCCGAACGTCACCGGCACGCAGGGTCGGTGTGCCGTGTCCGCTGGGGTGTGGATTCGGGGGTGTGCGCCGAAGTGTTCGGGCGTACGGGCGCGCTGTCGCTGCCGGAAGTCAGCGGGGCTCAGGAGGCAATCCCCGACTCGAGGCAGGTCCAGCGCACGACGCGAGTTGCGCTTCATGTCGCTCGTGGGTGACCAGAGCGATGAACAGCCGCGATGCGCGCTCCGGCATCGACAGGCCGCTGTTTCGCGTAGACAGCGAGGCCACCGGTCCTGCGCGCACCGGCTGTCGCAGCAGCGCCAAGCCGTATCCGGGCATGCGACTGCCGCGCTGAGCCTGGCAACGCGGCGACTGACAGGTGCCGATTCGAGTTGCCGTCGGACAGGACCGGCGGCACAGGTGGTCAGCGGTCGGTCGATGAGAGGTACCTCCGGATCCGGATCGAGCATGTCGTGAATCTCGACCGGGTCGAGCTCATGCGACGGTTACCGCCGGACCGAGCACCTCCGGACTGGCGACCTGACACCGTCCGTTCCGGCCGATCCGACCGAGATCCGTCGGTCCGGCGGTCCGCCGGTGCCCTCCGATCCGTCGGTGCTGACCGAAGGTCCGTGACCAGCCGAACTATCGATACCGACCGGACCGTCGCTGCAAACCGACCTATCGGTGCTGGCCGATCTGTCGACACCGACCGACCTGTCGGCGCTGGTCGAACTGTCGGTGACCAACCGATCTCCTGCGACGAGTCGACCCGAAACCGGTGGATCTCCACTCAATCGGGTCGCCCGACGCTGCCCGTGACTGATCAGCGTCCAGGCGGCCGTCCGGCGGTACGCCGATCGTCACCGCGCTCTTGCCGACAGTCCCGCCGACGTCATCTGGTAGACCGTCGAGCAGTACCGCGAATCGCGCCGCCCGGTGCCGCCGGGCGAAGCGCGCCGACGACGTCGGCGATTCATACCACCGACGCCGCACCCGTGCGACTACTTCTGGTTCAGATCCCGACGCGCGGCGACCTTCGAGGACAGGCCGTGGATCTGCACGAAACCCTTGGCCAGCGACTGGTCGAAGGTGTCACCCTCGTCGTAGGTGGCCAGGTTGAAGTCGTAGAGCGACTGATCCGAGCGACGTCCGTTGACCACGACGGAACCGCCGTGCAGCACCATCCGGATATCGCCGGAGACGTGCTGCTGGGTGTCCTGGACGAAGGCGTCCAGCGCGCGCTTGAGCGGGGAGAACCACAGGCCGTCGTAGGCCAGCTCGCTCCAGCGCTGCTCGACCTGACGCTTGTAACGGCCCAGTTCACGCTCGATGGTGACGTGCTCGAGCGCCTGGTGCGCGGTGATCAGGGCGATCGCGCCCGGCGCCTCGTAGATCTCGCGGCTCTTGATGCCGACGAGCCGGTCCTCGACCATGTCCAGTCGGCCGACGCCTTGGCGGCCCGCGCGGTGGTTCAGTTCGACGATGGCTTCGAGCACGCTGACCTGGCGGCCGTCGATGGCGACCGGTACGCCCTTGTCGAAGCTGACGATGAGTTCGTCGGGGGCTTCGAAGTTGACGGTCGGGTCGGCGGTGTAGTCGTAGACGTCCTTGGTCGGCGCGTTCCACAGATCCTCGAGGAATCCGGTCTCGACCGCGCGGCCCCACACGTTCTGGTCGATGGAGAACGGCGACTTCTTGGTGACGTTGATCGGGAGTTTGTTCTCCTCGGCGAAGGCGATGGCCTTCTCCCGGGTCCACGCGTAGTCGCGGACCGGCGCGATGACGTTCAGATCGGGCGCGAGCGCGCCGATGCCGACCTCGAAGCGGACCTGGTCGTTGCCCTTGCCGGTGCAGCCGTGCGCGACGGTGGTGGCGCCGTGGAACTTGGCCGCCTCGACCAGATGCTTCACGATCAGCGGCCGACTGATCGCCGAGACCAGCGGATATTCGCCCATGTACATGGCGTTGGCCTGGATGGTGGGCAGGCAGTACTCTTCGGCGAACTCGTCACGCGCGTCGACGACGACGGCCTCGACCGCGCCGCAGTCGATGGCGCGCTGACGCACCACGTTCATGTCCTCGCCGCCCTGACCGAGATCGATGGCGACGGCCACGACCTCGGCGCCGGTCTCCTTGCCGATCCAGCTGATGGCGACGGAGGTGTCAAGCCCACCGGAGTAGGCGAGTACGACGCGATCGGACATGTCTGTGTGCTCCTCGGTTCTCTTCGTGTCTCAGCAGTATGAGGCCCGCGCCTGCGAGCGGTGAGCGCGACCCGGACCCGGCACATCGGGACCTCTTCGACCGGCCCGCGCCGTCATACAAATGATTATGCACGATGATGCAAGCTCATTCATAACCCGGGGGTGGCCACTCCGCCTGCCTGCACATATTGTGTCCGAAACCAGCCTTGGCCGCGCCCCCACGCTGTGGAAGTCTGGACCTATCCATCCGGCTCGGATGCGAAAGGACCGACCTATGTTCAGCACCATCATCGAACCCCTCCGGGATCTGGCCGAACAGAATCGCGACCTTCTCGGTTTCGTCGTCATCGGCCTCGGCAACTTCGGCCTCGGCGTCACCAAATTCGGCCTCGACCTGGCGACACCCCTGCTCCAGCAGTTCTTCTCCGAGTATCCGCCGGGTCACTACTGACCGACGCCGACCGCACGCCCCTCCGCCACGGTGTGCCGCGGCGGACGGGGCCGGCCTGAACGGACATTCTTCGACGGAGAAGACAGAAACCCGTCGCTCGCGGTCGACTTTGTCCGCCCAAGCCGGAACCTACGCGACAAGGGCGCCGTCGAGTAGCGCTGCCACCACGTCCCGCCGCGCCGCTGACGATCACCCGCTACGAACGATAGGGATCGACCAAGCCGCTGGGGGTTCGTGCGAGCTCCAGCACAGCATCCGGAAAGCGTTCCCCCGCGACGTAATAGCGTGCCCTCGTCCGTCCGACCGGAGTCAATACAGCGCGTTCGGTCAATGCCTTCAGGTCTCGTTGAGCTTGCTGCACGCTCAGCCCCTCGCTCGCTCCGTACCGAGACCTGCGAACCCGGCCTGCCATCGCGACGTCGTGCAGTGCGGACACGATGCGCTCGTCGAGTCCGGAGCGCATCGCGAATTCCGACGATCGCTCCCACACCCGACCCGATCGTTCGAACCTCGCGCGCACCGTCTGCGCCTGCTGGTGGTAGGCGAGCAAGTTGAAGCTGATCCATTCGGAGACATCCTGATCCGGGCGGTAATGCGCGCCGCGGCGGGCCAGCACCTGGTAGTACTCCCACGTGTTTCCGGGCCGTCCGAGCCACGCCTCGATCGACGAGAACTCGGGCGCCAGCACACCCTCCCGGGCGATCAACAGCGTCTGCAAAGAGCGTGACATGCGGCCGTTGCCATCGCACCAGGGATGGATCGACACCAGATGAAGGTGGGCCATGGCGGCCCGAACGAGCGCATGCGTGTCGTCGCGAGCGTTCAGCCAGTCCACCAACTCCTCTGCCAGTGCGGGGATCTGCTCGGCGGGAGGCGCGGTGTAGGCAGCGATGCTGGGGTCACGCGCGTCCGTCACGTAGACCGGGCCGCCGCGCCATCGACCGGCGGGCTTTCGGGATGTATGCCGGTGCCCCTGCAAGATCCAGTGGAGCGCGTTCAACTGCCCTTTGTCGAATCGGAAGTCGGGCGCGTCGTGCAGCGATTGAAGGTAGGTCATCATCCGCTGATAGGCGAGAGTTTCCTCGCGGTTCTCGTCGGAGACGTCGACATCCTGCTCACCGGCCATCAGGTCCTCGACGTCGACCGTCGACACCTTGAATCCCTCGATCGAGTTCGATGCGGCGACCGCGTCGGCGGTAAGAAACTTCCGAAGCCCGCCCGTTCGCTTCGCGGAGACGCCCTGCACTTGATGGCGCAGCCGCTCACGCATGTCATCGACCTCCGCCAAGACCCGCTCGTCCTGCTCGGTCAACTGCGGAGTCGGATACAACATCACCCCATGATTCATTGATGTGATCATCACGTCAGGAAGGCCGTGAGACGCGTCGCGTCGGAAGCGCGGCGGTGATACCGCGACCTGCCGCGTCGTCATGTGCGGCCGTCACTCCGCTGCGATGCCGCCGATAATAAGGCCACAGGATGCCTACCGACTCACAGTCTTCGCGGCGATCTCGACCTGTGCGCCACCGACCTCATGCGCACGCAGCAGCGAGAATCGCGCCATCGGCAGCGCGGCGGGCTCGTCGTCGAATTCGATTCCTGGGCTGTCCGTGCCAGCATCTGTGCGCGTCAGCGACCACGATCCGGAGCTGATGCCCCGCCCGCCATTCGCCGCGGTCATCGACTCCTGTGCGAAATGAACGGCTCGCCAGGCTGACCTCACTCGCATGCCTGGTCGAACTCCCGACACCGCGCCGACTATCCCGCCGACCTCCAATTCAGCCAACCGATTTGGGCGGCTTCACCCAGTCCTCGAGATCGCTGTCATCTGACGATTTCGCGCCGCCGCTATCGGGGACCCCGACCTTGCCGGTTCCGGCCGGGCACCCGTCGCCACCCGGGGCACCCTTCTCACCGGCCGAGATCGGAAACATCACCAGACACCGGTGCTGGACCTCTCCACCCGCCTCGGTGACCAGCACCGCCAGGGACGAGGTCTTCGCGACGCGCCCGGAAGTGAAGTCGATGTACCCGGTAACACCCTGAACCGCCGTGTCCCGCAACTGCATGGCGACCGCCGACCGACTGGGCAGACGATCCCCGGTCTCGGCGACACGCACGGTGTTGAGGAAGAGACCGGAAGCGTCATAGCCGAGTCCGAGACGATCCCCGACCCACGACGGTCTGTCCGTCCACAGGACGTCGGGATAACCGCGCAGGTCCGCGACGAGTTCGGGCACCGTGTCACACAGAGCCGTATAGACAGCGGGCACCTTCGCGGTACCGACTTCGGCTCTACCTTCCAGACAGGCACGACCACCGAGGATCGCCGGTGCGGCCTTGGCGACATACCGCACGGTCAGACCGGGGGGCAGACCTTTGCTCACCTCGGGATCGGCGATCACCCGGGTGAGGGTGTCGTTGCCGAGGATCGCGGGACTCTCACCGCTGAGGCAGCCGTTGGCGACCGAGCCCGCGAAGGCCGGGAAGTCGTCGTTGCGCCCCGCGTAGAACAGCAGGGTCTCCCGATCGAACTGGGGTGTGCAGAACGCGGGGAATCGGTTGAGTTCGTGCTGCGTGGTCCACGTGCGCCGTTCGATCTCGATATTTCGCCGGGCGAGCTTGTCGGTCAGGCTGTCGACCAGGGTGGTCACGTAGAGGTCGGTGGGAACCTGCGGGTAGTACAGGATCACTTTCCGGAAGCGGGGCTGCCCGGCCTTGTCGGACGAGCGCGGATAGCGCGCGCCCTCGACGTAATCGACGATGAGTTCCGCGTGTTCGGCATTGCTCGGCGTTGCCTGGAAGTAGAGGGGTGAGGCATTGGCGAGATCGTTCGCCGTCAGCGTCGTCGCGACCACCGGCACGCCGAGATCACCGAGACGGGTGATGGCCGTGCGGGTCGCGGTACTGCTGCGATCCATCCCGACAACGCCGAGCACACTCGCGTCGTCGGCAAAAAGCCCGCGCAGGTGTTTGTCCACCACGCGCGGCGCGTGCCGCATCTCCGTTCCGCCGTTGGCGATCACCACGCGCATCAGCGGCTCGGATTCGGAACGTTTCATCAACGCCAGCCGCTGCTGCACCGCGATCCCCGCCAATTCTTCGACCTGCGCCGACGGGTAGCGCGCATTGGCGTCGGAATAACTGAGACCGGCGAAATAGACCAGCGTCATCAGCGGCCTGCGCGGATTGGTCCTGCGCGCGCCCTCGGCCTCGTCGTTCAGCCGGAAGACTTCCCGCTGAATAGCTTTCAGGTAGGGGTCGTCGGTGAACACCTGACGAGCGTTGTCGCTGTAACCGACGCATTCACCCTCGTGCATTTCCACCGAGACACCCGACGTCCACGGCCAATGCGTGCACGGCACCCCGCGCAGGGCGGGCACGGCCACGAGTGTCGCGGCCACCAGGAGAAGGACCGGCAGCAACACCGACATCATCACGACCCCGCGACGCGCGGCGGGCGGCGGCGACGGCGGCACCGCCAGGTGGGCGTAGCGCGGGTCGCGCACGGTCCCGTTCAGCGGGTCGGGTAGTCGCACCCGCAGTGGCAGCGACCAGGCGTGGGGCAGCCGATTGGTGCGCATGTGGTCGATATTGCGCAGCCAGCGCTGGAGCGGATCCGGTTCCACGTCCGAGGACGGCCGGTCGACGAGACTCTCCAGCGTGTCGAGATTCGTCAGGTCACCGATCCGACCGAGGTCACGGGCCTGCGGCCGGGCGGGTGCCGACTCCAGACAGGCCAGCACCACCAGCGGATCGAACAAGCCCGTCTCGTTGCGGATGTCGTTGATACGCGTGAGAAGTCGAGCGCCCGCGCTGTCGGGAGCGACCGGCCCGAGCAACGCCACCGGATAGGCGGTGCGCCGCCAGCCGGACGGGCGCCAGAGCGGACGACAGTAGGCGTCGCGCATATCCTCGAGGAAGGCGTGCACGAGCAGTTTGGCGATCTGCTCGTCGTTCTCGTCGCTGCGCCCCGACGCCGTGAGGCGGGTCGCGAAACCCAGGAAACTGTCCGACAGTTCGGGTGCGAGATAGCGCTGGCGCATGAACCAACGGGTCACCTTCGACATGCCGGGGATACGACCGCCGCTGATCCACAACCACAGCCGCAGCACCGGCCACAGCGCCAGCACCGCGAACACCGTGCGCGACAGCACATCCCCCGCGGCGGCCTCGCTCGCGCCATCCGCCGACCTGGCGGGCGAACCACTGCGCAACAACCTCGGCAACCGGGCGCGCAGTTCCACCGCCGCCTCGGTCTCGTCGCTGGTCACCCGCTGTCGGGTCAACCAATCCGCGGTGCGGTAGCGCGGAAACCTGATCGGCCCCATCGCGGTGTCATCGGTGGAGAAGCCCTCGACCAATCGCTGGAGGATCGGCAGGCAATGCCCCTCGATCTCCTGACCGGTGGCGTTCGGGTCCGGAGCCAACGCGTCCGGCGGCAACCCCGGCGCCGAAAGATCCACTCGCGCACGCGGAGTTGCCCGCCGACCTCCGGATTCACCGAGCCAGCGGTAGATCTCGACCAGCAGCGCGCTCGACGGCGGCACATCGACCAGGCCGACGAGGGGGCGCGGCAACGGCCGTCGGCGACGGATCAGCGTGCGAAACACCCGCGGGCGCGAATCCGGAACATTGAGCGCTCGAACGAATTCGAGCAGTTTGCCGATGTCGTTCGCCTCTGGCACCCGACGGCCTCCCCCACTTGCTCAGAACTACGGCCGCGTATGGAATTGCGTCCGCATGTAACGGGCGACTGTACCGCGCGGTGCGGAACCGGGCATCAGATCGAATTCACGGACGCCCGCATGTCGCACCGAATTCATCGCATCGCAGGCAGCGAATCATCCCGGGCATTGCCCGCGCCGTGTGGTTCGTCGGCACCGGCGAACGGCCGCGCCGCTCCGGGGACCACGGCCGTCCGACCATGCAGGACGGGGCCGCGCACGATTCCGCCGCCGGGTTCTCACGCGGTCTGTGCGGCGAAGCCTGCCGCGGCAATTGTCCGGGTCACAGCGTCGAGATCCGTCGGGCCGACGGCGCGCAGGCGGTCCAGAAGCACGCGGGCTTCCAGCCGATAAACCTCGGCATCGGACAGCAGGTGGTGCGCGCTCGGCCCGTGATCGCCCTCGATCAGGTAGAGACGCAACTCGCCGAGCACATCCTCCCGATCCACGAAACGGCTCATCCCGCAGTCCAGACCGTCGTCACGGAGATCATCCGGATAGAAGGCACGCGCCCACACACCGCCCTCGTACCAGTAGACGCAGCCCAGCTCGTACCCCTCCAGCCGGTCGTGCAGTTCCTCGAACGGGAGCCAGTCCGGCGCGCCCGCGAGCATATCGATCGTCGGCGCGTGGAACTTCACGGTGCTCGCTTCATCCTCGCCGTAGAGCACGAAGCGGCCGTCTCCCATCCGAGACATGGTCCACCACGTGCAACCGCAGTCATCGAGATGCAGCCCCTCGGCGTCGAGCCAGATACCGGTGCGATGACCGGTTTTCGACTCGTCTGCCGAGGTCGCGGCGACGGCCGCGAGTAATGCCCAACGTGCCCAGAGTATTTCGGCCGCGGGCAGATCCTCCGGCACACCTGGACGGTGAATGGTCATGAACGGTCCCCTTTCTGAGGTCATCAGCGACGAGACCTGATCGAAACACCTCAGGCGGCTTCGATATTTCTGATCAGATTCGCCAGTTCGATCACACGGCGATCCTGTTCCCCGTAGCGAACCGCCATCTGCCGGTGCAGCAGTCGCAGTCTCGTCAGCGCGGCGACCACGTCACCGAGTCGCACATCGCACGAAGCGAGTTTGCGTTGACAGAACATCACCTGTTCGTCGTAGGGACCGCGTTCGGCGGTGAGATCTTCGACGAGACCGCGATAGGTTTCGGCCGCGGCGGCATAGGCCCCGTCCTCGAAGCGCAGTTCGGCGAGTTGCATGCGGGCCTCGACGACGTCCGCGTCACGGGAGCCGAACACGGGAACGGCGACGTCCACCATGGTTTCCAACGCGTGCAGCGCCGGATCGTATCGCGAGTCGTCTGCCAGTTCGCGCGCTCGTTCGACCGCTCGTCGCAGGTCACCGCGACTGATATCGACGTCCGGCGCCGCGCCCACCGAAATGACGGACGCGCCGACGACCGCCGCGGGTACGTGGCCTGCCGGGACGCCGGGCGATTTTCCCGTCGCACCGACAGCTTTGGCGTACAGGAAGGCCGGGCCGGCCAGATCATCGATTTCCGGGAGGGCGTCGAGTTCGGTGGCGTGTCGGAGCAGGACGGAGTGCACGGTGGTCGCGTCCTCGGGGCGCTGGTCGGGTGATTTGGCGAGCATGCTCATGATGAGTTCGGCCATGTCGGAAGGAATTTCGGGTCGGATCTCCCGAATATCCGGCGAGGGCAGGTGAACTTGGTTCTGCCACACCGCGTACGGCGTGCTTCCCGACACCACCCGGTCGCCGGTGAGCAGTTCGTGCAGGACGAGACCGAGCGCGTAGAGGTCGGTCTGCGGCAGCACCGGTCGGCCCTCGATCTGCTCGGGCGCCATGAAAGCGGGGGTGCCCAGGGTTTGCCCGGTGCTCGTGTACCGGGTCATGTCGGTATCGAGAACCACCGCGAGACCGAAATCCACGACCTTGACCGTCCCGTCGGCGCACAACATGAGGTTCGACGGTTTCAGATCCCGGTGATAGACACGATTTCGGTGGGTGGCCGAGAGTACGGCGGCGACTTGTGCGCCCAGTGTGGCGACGACACCGACCGGCAAGGGGCCGCGCCGATCCAGGAGTTCGCCGAAGGTGATTCCTTCGATGTATTCCATCACCAGATAGGGCCGCTCGGGATTGCCCGGGACGGTACCCGCGTCGTGGATCACGGGCATTCCGGGGTGGTGCAGCCGGGCCATGAGTTCGGCCTCGCGGAAGAATCGTTTGGTCCAGTCCGGATCGCCGTCGAGGCTCGTCTGGGTGAACTTCACGGCGATGCGCCGTTTCAGGTGGCGGTCGAAGCCTTCGTGGACCTGCCCCATTCCACCGGCGCCGATCTGCCCGACCAGTTCGTATCGATCTCCGACGACCTGTGGTTGCACCGCCGCTACCTCCGTGAATCCTGGTGGGTCACACGCCGTGCTGGTCGCCGAGGGCGGGCCGCAAGGTTCCTGCGGCAAGTCCCCCGATGCCCGCGCGCATCACGTGTTCGATGCTCGCACGTCGACGTCGCCAGGACGACTCGAGTTCGAGCAGCCGCATGAAGGCCGCGCCACGATCGCGTTGTTCGATCACCGGAATGCGCGGAACTTCGACTCGATACAGATCGAACGGTCTGCCGTCGGCGGCCTCGACCGCGGCCCGGAACACACAGGCGAGGAACCTCGGATCCAAGGTGTCCGGATTGCCCCGGACGAGATGGATTCCGGGCCCCAGCAGCGCACCGTCACGCGCGCACACTCCGACAGCCGCGTCGGCCCCCATGACGACAACGACATCACCGACTCGGACCGTGACGGCTCCCGCCGTGCCGGGCGACCCCCGCCGCGACGGTGGCCGATCGAGGCGGATGTCCTTCGCGGTCAGCAGTTCGACGGTGCCCGTGCCGACCTCGACCGTAGGCGGCGATTCGTAGACCGACAGCGCTCCCGCCTCGATCAGATCTTCGATCGAGACAGCGCCCCGTGGTGTCGCGTCGACGGCCAGTTCGGGCGGCATCGCGATCGGCTCGTCCCGCAGCGTCGCGGACAACGCGTCGTAGTCACCGAGGTTGTCGATCATGGTCGACCCGCGAGGTTCGGATCGCCCGGCGCGAGTGCCCCGGCGGTCAGTCCGGTCGTCATGAGTTCGGTGACGTGTTCGGCCGTGGCGAACGCGGCTCCCGCCGTGGTTCTCAGCAGGAACAGCTGCCGGAACACGGCCCCGTACCGTCGTTGTTCCGCCAGCGCGACGACCGGAATGCGAAGCCTGCTCGGGTCGAACCGCACGGTGGATGTTCTTGTCGCGGAGATATTCTCGCTGCCGGTGAGGAATCCTGCCACGAACCACGGATCGAGTTGGGCACTGTCGACACGCAACAGATGGATATGCGGCCCCAGTAGCGCACCCGCGTCCTGCGGCCCCGCGACCCGCGCGGTCCTCGCGCTGCCGCGGTCACTGCGTACCGTCGGAATCAGGACATCGCCGGATCGGACCTCGACCTCTTCGGAGGGTCGTGCCGATTCCACCGTCGCCGAGGCCGATGCGCCGGTGGCGACGTCGGGGGCTGTCAGTACCGGTCTGGTATCTCCGGCGGCCGCCCGATCCGCACTCGGCGGTAGGGCGCGAATCCACTCCAGCTGACCGTGCGAGGCCAGATCCGCGACCGCGACGAACCGCCAGGGGACACCCGCTGTCTCCGACCAGCCGGTGATCCCGGCGGCCATCGTGGTCAATTCCGAGGCTGCCGCACCGAGGGTGTCCAGGGCCGCGGTGAGTTGACCGGAGATCGCGCCGCCGTCCAGCGACGACCGCACATAGCGGGCGGGAGTGAGGTCGACCTCGTCGTCGAGGACGTCCACCGCCCGGATCACGGCGGCGACACCGGATACTTCGGCGCGCTCGACATCCCCGTCGTCGAATTCCCGCCACAGCCGGACGATGTTGTCGCCGAAGCGATCCCAGTCGATCCGCTCCTCGCGGACGACATCGGGCAATGCGGTCGCGTCGACGAACAACAGCGCGTCGGGCACGGCGACACCGTGCTCCGACCTTCGCACGATCCAGATCTGTAGGCCGACATGCCAGGGCTGAGCCACCCCGGGTGGTAGGCCGATCACGGCGCGCAATGCACCGGTCCTGGCGAGATTCGCCCGAATCTTACGACCGCCGGCGCGCGAGGCGACGGCGGGCGGCAGCAGCAGGACGGCGTCCGCTCCGGGATTCAGGTGGGCGATCGTGTGCTGGACCCAGGCCAGTTCCGGTTCTCCTCGTGGCGGCAGTCCGTAATCCCATCGGCTGTCGAGCGCGAGTTCGCCGGAACCCCAATCACGTTGCCCGTACGGGGGATTGCACAGCACGGCATCGTATCGTCGGCCCTCGAAGGCATCGGCGAGCAGACTGTCACCCTGGCGGATCTCGGCCGCGACGGCAGGCTCCGAGGCCAGCAGCAGCCGGGCGCGTTCGACCTGCACCGGCACGAGATCCTGGCCCGATACTTCGGCGGCTCCGCCCTCGGCAGCCGCGAGAAGTAGCGAACCGCTTCCGCACGCGGGGTCGAGCACACGCGCTCCGGATCGATTCGCCGACAGTGCGACCATCAGTGCGGCGACTTCCGGCGGTGTGGTGTAGACCCCGGTGGCGGCGACACCGTCCATCGCCCGTTCGGCGAGGGTGTCGAAGGCGACGCGAGCGCCGTCGGTCTCGACCGTGCGTGTCACCGCCTTCGCGACCTGCGCCGCGAACTCCGCGTCGGTCGTGTCCGGGTCCGACACCTGCCAGCCGTCATCGATGCGACGGATCGCTCGCATCACCTCGGTGACGGTTCCCGGCTCTCGGGACCGCAGGAGAGTACGCAGGTCGGTGGCCGGTGATTCCGACACCTGTATCCCATGCTCGGACAGCCATTCCTGCACCTGACGCAGGTCGAACAACGGGCGGGTATCGGTACCGGCGACGGCACCGGGGAAGTCGTCGTATCGGCGCCGCCAGTTGCTGACCGTCGCCCTGGTGACGCCCGCGAGCCGTGAGATCTCGGACGCGCTGACCTCCGACATGCCCTCTCCTCTCCTGTTACCCGAGGCAACCCTGACCCAGATGTAAGCAAAAAGCAATCTCTGATATCAATTGACATTGCTTTCATGCTTTCCTACAGTTTCACATCACAGGTGGAGTCCATCATCGAAACCAACCGCCCGCATCGAGGAGCCCCATGAACACCGAACCCGCAGGACCGATCGACCCGTGGAAGCCTGCGCCGACACCGCCCGCGATCCCCACCGACC
>NZ_JAFMPL010000043.1:0-56845 GCF_019038455.1 Nocardia noduli | reverse complement strand
GCCCAGGGGTCGGTTGGGGGTGGCGGTGTGCACGTTGCCGTGGTTGGAGTTCGTTCCGGATCGGGTGGGTTCGGCGCCGGAACTGCTGGCAAGGCCGAGCAGTGACCGGGGCGGCAAGTCGCCCCAGCCCGATGGTGCTACGGCCAGGGCACGCTGCTCGTTCTCGGGGTTATGCGGGTGGCTCGACCAGTACGCCCATGGCCTGGTCGAGGAGTTCGGACAACGGTGTGGTTCCGCTGGCCGCGGTCCAGGCGTCGGTTGCGGCGTCCAGGCAGGAGATTGCTGAGCCTACGAGGGCGTGGGCGCGCAGGTCGCGCGTGGATTCCGGATCACCACCGAGTCGGTGGCGGATCTGTGGCACCAGCAGGCTGTGCCAGCCCTGTGTCTTCTCCCACTGGCGGGTCATCAGGGCGCAAGCGTCGTCGAGCAGCCGCATCAGGTTCAGGAAGGTTTGGGGCTCCTCGGCCGTCGGCTCGGTGATCACGTCGAAGCAGCGGCGTAGCGCTTCCCAGGGCCCCTCGTCGGCGGGGCGGGCGGCCAGCGCAGCGGCGATCCGGGGACCGAACTCGCTCATTCTGCCGAGGACGAGTTCCTCCTTGGTCCCGAAGTACCGGAAGAAGGTGGTGCGCGACAAGCCTGCCTCGGCGGCGATCTGTTCGACCGTTGTCTTGTCGAAGCCCTGTTCGGAGAAGAGCCGGAACGCGATCTCGATGACCTCTTCGCGCATCACGGCTCGTGTCCGCTCCCGCAGCGTGGAGCGCGCGGTCCTGGATGTCTCGGCCATCTCGTGAGTGTAGTACACAGAACCCAAGTGGTACTGAGTTCCGTATTGGTATAGAGTCTCTTTTGTTGTTTCAGTATCCCTATCGAGGAGTGCTTCTCATGAGCAAGATCTGGTTCATCACCGGTTCATCCCGCGGCTTGGGCCGCCGGTTCACCGAGGCCGCGCTCTCGCGCGGCGACAAGGTCGCCGCGACCGCCCGCGACACCGACGCGCTGGCCGATCTGGTCGCCATCCACGGCGACGCGATCTTGCCGCTACCCCTGGACGTAACAGATAAGGCTGCCGTGACCGACTCGGTCCGGCGGGCCCACGAACACTTCGGCCGCCTCGACGTCGTCGTCAACAACGCCGGCTACGGCCTGTTCGGCATGGTCGAAGAGCTGACCGAAGACGACGTCCGCGCCCAGTTCGAGACGAATGTGTTCGGCACCCTCTGGGTCGTTCAGGCGGCGCTGCCCTACCTCCGCGCTCAGGGCAGCGGCCACATCATCAACATCTCCAGCCTGATCGCCCTTGCCGCCTACCCCACCACGGGCGGCTACACCGCCTCCAAGGCGGCGGTCGAGGGACTCTCGGACTCCCTGGCCCAGGAAGTCGCCGGCTTCGGCATCAAGGTCACCGTTGTCGAGCCCGGGCCTTTCGGCACCGAGTTCAACGCGTCCTCGGCTCATTCCGCACCGCTGTCGGCCTACGACAGCTTCCGGGAGACGGTCCACGCCGGCTTCGCCACCATCCCCAATCCCGACCCGGCGGGTGTCGGCGCCGCGCTGCTGAAGGTCGTCGACGCCGAGACCCCACCGTCGCGGGTCTTCTTCGGTACCTTCCCCCTCCAGATCGTCCCTCCGCTCTACGCCGACCGGATCAAGGGCTGGCAGGAGTGGGCCGAGGTGTCCGCCGCGGCCGAGGCCGGCCAGGGGTGACCGCCCGGCCGCCGTTTCCGGCGGGCTTGCAAGTCGACCCTCGACCGCCTGGCCCATGGCGCTGGTGTGGACTGCCGCGTTGAGCCGGTGGACGAAAGTCCGCTCATCCGCCTTGCCGAGGCGGCGGACGTCGATACCTCGCCCGTCGTCTTCGTGTGCGCCGTTGTCGAACGCGGGTGGATCGCGGCGTGCCTGCCGGCCGATTCGACTCGCAGATACTGACGCTGTATCTGATTGCGCAGCGAGCGGCCGCAACTGCGGTGAGGGTAGCGGCACGACGGTCGGCGGCACCCGAGATCGCCACCGCGCCGAGTGCACCGGATAGCGGACCCATCGGTCAATTATCCGAACGCATGCGCAATCCGTGGGCGCCGGAGTGCTTCGCCGACGGCGGCGGGCTGAGCCCGGCAGGCTGTACTGGGTGCGCGATGGTGCCTGGGTCGAGCCGACTACCGCGCGCTGCGTTCTCTCTCGGCAGCGCTGATCAGTGCCGTGCCCAGCAGCGTCGCCGCGTCCAGATAGGAGTCCTGAGAAATCGCCTCGGGATCGGTGTGGGCGAGCAGAGCTATACCGTGCTCGAGAGCGAGTGCCACCAGTGCCATTTGCTCGGCGGGTGCGGGCAGGGGCAGTCCCATTCCTTCGATCACGCGCCGGGTAGAACGCGCGTACCAGTCTCGCGATTTTCTATCGTAGTCGCGTAATGCCTGTGCCGCCAGAGGATTTCGCATCGCGTAGAGCCGGAATTCGAGCATCAGCACGAAACGTTCGCGGTCGGCGAAGCGATTGCCGCCTCTGCCTCGCAGAGTGTCGACTGTCTGCATGGCGTCACCGCCCGGAGCCAGAATTTCTTCGCTCTCTTCGATGTCGCGATCGAGCCAGTCTCCGAGAAGCGCGAGGAACAGATCTTCCTTGTTGGTGAAGTTCGCATAGACCGCACCTCGGGTGTACCCGGCCCTGTCCGCGATGTCTTCGAGGGAAGCTTGCGTGAAGCCCTTTTCCGCGAAGACCTCCTCGGCGGCGGTGAGCAGCAGGTTGCGGGTGCGCCGCATGCTCTCGGCGCGGGTCAACCGGGGCATGTTCGACCTTCTCTGACGGGTGCCTCCTTGACACTGCTCGGTCCGAACACAACAATACCCGAAGACATCGACGTATCTGGATACATCAACGTATCTGAATGACGTGTCGGTCGAGCCGCACTCACGGCCTGATCACTGTTCACTTCGGTCCACTGCCCGACGCGGAGGGACACGACGCAGTTTCGTGAGTTCCGAACGAAGGAAGTTATGCGTCAATCGACTACTGTCACCGCGATGCTGTCCGCAGTGGTCTCGGTGCTGGCTCTGACTGCTCTTGCGGCGCCCTCAGCGGCCGAAGACCTTCCCGCGTTACCGGCGGACTTCGAGTTCGGTGTCGCTCAATCCGGTTTCCAGTCCGAAGGTTTCAACCAGGACTCGAACTACCTGCGCTACGGCAACGAAGGGAAGTTGCACGAGCCGGTGGGAAACGCCGTGGACTTCTTCCACCAGTACGAGGGCGACGTCGCCAGGGCGGCCTCGATCGGTGTGGACAACTACCGCTTGTCGGTGGAGTGGTCGCGCGTCGAACCGCAACCCGGTGTCGACGACGCGGCCGGTTGGGCGTTCTACGACGCGGTGATCGGCCGCATCGTGGCCTCGGGCATGCGTCCCATGATCACGTTGAATCACTGGGTCCATCCCGGTTGGGCGGTCGATCGTGGGGGGTGGAACAACCCGGAGATGGCCGCATCCCTGACCGCTTTCGGGCGACGTGTCGTTGATCGCTACACCTGGGCCGAGCCGATTTGGATCACCTTCAACGAGCCCAGCGAATACGTCCGGCGGGAACTGACCTACGGCGGTTTGGCGCCGGCGAACACCGGGCTCATGGTCGATGGGATCATCGCGGCTCATCGGGCGATCACGACCCACATCCATGCCGTGCAGCCCGGGGGCCAGGTCTCCTCGAACATCGCCTACATCCCACTGCCCGGTGTGGAACCGGCACTGGAAGCCGTGTTCTCCGACCGTATGGTCGATTCCTTCGACTTCATCGGCGTCGACCAGTACTACTCGATCGCGCCGTCGGAACTGTCGTCGTTCGTCACCTCGGGCGGCTCGTTCTGGAATCTGCCGCAATCACCGGAAAGCATGTACTACGTGCTGCGCTACTTCGCCGCCAAATACCCGAACAAGCCGCTGCGGGTCATCGAGAACGGATTGGCCACCGACGCGGATCAAAACCGTGCCGAAGGGTACCGCCGCGACGACCACCTCCGCGACACCGTCTACTGGATTCAGCGCGCACGCCGAGACGGCATCAACATCGTCTCCTACAACTACTGGAGCCTCACCGACAACTACGAGTGGGGTGAATACGGTCCCCGATTCGGTCTCTACAGCGTCGACGCCGTCCACGACCCGGCCCTGACCCGCCGACCGACCGTCGCGGTGACGGCATACCGCGAGATCACCGAACACCACGGAGTGCCCGCCACCTACCGGCCCACGCGCCGACCCGCACCGTGCTCACTGATCGCGCTACCCGACAGTTGCGGCGATCCGGTGTCGGTAGAGCCGCGCTGACGAGCCGGGACGCGGTCCACAAGCAGGATAATCCCTGATGAAGCTCGACACTTGGTCACGGTGCCTGCTCGACCCTGGTACTCGGTGCGGTCTCGGCCACCGCGACAGCGGAGCCGATCCGTTCTGCCAACAACTGGGTCTGTCCAGTCGACGGCTGATCTTGGTTGTCGAACTCTTGCAGTGGCTGGTGGGGATCGGGCGGCTCTCGAAGGCGATCCGGAAGGCGTTCAGGGGCGCGCTTTCCCTCTCATGGTCCACCGTGCACGTCCTGCGCGGGTGAAGTCGAGGCTCATAAAAGCCGTGTAGACACATTTCCGCGCGGCGGTCTCGTTGAGGAAGTGTCCGCGGGCGCGCACGGCTTTGCGGATGGTTCGATCGAAGTCACCGCGTGACGCGTGGATCGACTCCATATCGGGCCGGTGCCCCGAGGTGTTCTCGGAGGGTGGCGCCGTCATATTCTCGGTGGAACAGCCCGCGATCCTGGAGGATCGGCACCACGCCATCGACGAAGGCGTCAACCCCGTCCTCGTAGATGTCCGGCGAGACCCAGAAGCCGTCGACCGCGTCTGCCTCGAACCATTCCTGCATGTGGTCAGCGGCGTTGGCGGCCGGTCCGACGATGACTGGGTGGTAATCGATGACACCGTGCGCGAGCACGTCGCGGAGCGTCCAGCCTTCACGCGCGATCTCGAGTGCATGGACCGAGCGGGGGTCGGCCGGTGACGGCCGTGCCTTGGACAACTGTTCCGGCGATAGTGGCTCGTCGAGCCGCGCAGGATCGAGGCGCAGGCCGAGCATCCGTCCGAGATAGGACGCGCGCTGAGGAAATGTTCGTCCGCTCAGGGTGATTCGGCGATCGAGACCTTCTCGACTATCGCTCGTGATCGTCGTCATCAGGTCGGCAAAGAATTTGAGCTCGTCCGGGTCCCGCCCGGCGCGTTCGGTTGCTTCCCGAAACGCGGTGCGCTGCGCACGCGCATCATCGATCGTGAAAGCCGCGCCGATGACGCCACTGGCCTAGCGGCCGGCGAGATCGAGGGCGTTCGGACTGCCTCCGGCGTGGAAGATGACGGGTTGCCCCTGCTCGGAGGGAGGAATGTACAGCGGCCCGCGCGAGGCGACGAAATTGCCGCCCATATTGATGGGAGCGACCTGCTCGGCGTTCGCGAAGCGGCCCGTCGCCTTGTCGTGCACCCATGCAGCCTTTCCCCAGCTGCCCCAAAGAGCCTGTACCAGCTGGACCGTCTCATGCGCCCTCCCGTAGCGTTCGGAGCTGGACGGCAGTCGTGCGCCATAATTCGCCGCGACGTCCTCGCCGCTCGATGTGACGGCGTTCCAACCGGTCCGTCCATGACTCATGACATCCAGCGCCTTGAACTGTCGCGCGAGGTTGAACGGCTCGTTGAAGGTGGTCGAGCCAGTAGCGACGAGGCCGATCCGGTTCGTTTCGCGGGCAACAGCTGCCAACGTAACCATGACGTCGAGATTGAAGTTGGGTGGCTCATTCTCGATGTCGCCGACGTGACTGGGACCGTCCGGCAGGAACAGGAACTGGAGCTTTCCACGCTCGGCCGCTTGGGCATGCCGGACCTTCGCGTCGAAACTCGTATAGCTCGTGGGGTCGACCGCCGGGGCGCGCCAGGCACCGGGCAGGTTGCCGTACCCGTTGCCCAGATGCATGCCGATAATCATTTGTCTGGTCATCATGTCCTCTTTTCCGTGTGCAGCTCCGAGCTGTTCGTCTGTCGGTTGCGCGCTATACGGAGATATCTCCGCTCGAATCCAGAGTTCGGGTGGCCGCTCGGCCATGCGTGGTGGTGGACTACCCGAAGGGAGGCGGGGGTTGGCCTCGTCTCAATGGACGACGTAGCCGCCGTCGATGATCAGTTCTTCGCCGGTGACGAATTTCGCCTCGTCAGATGCGAGATACAGGATGCCGTAGGCAATGTCGGAGGATTCGCCGATGTGCGGTGGCAGAACCGAGTTCACGGGGTCCGCAGCGTCCTCCTTGGTGATGTCGTAGTTCTTGATGAGGCTTGTGTAGATCGGGCCGGGGTGAACCGAGTTCACACGGATGCTGTCGGCAGCGAAATAGTTCGCTGCGTGCTTGGTCAGGGAGCGGACTGCGCCCTTCGAGGCGGAATAGGCAGCGCCGCCGCCGTCGGCCGGACCGGAGATGATGGCCGCGAGCGACGAGACGTTCACGATCGCGCCACGCCCTGCGGCCTGCATGACGGGAATGACGTTTTTCATACCGAGCCAGGTGCCTGTCGCATTGATCGCAAGAACCTTGTTCCACTCGTCGAGTTCAGTATCGAGCAGGCCCTTGGGGAGGGCGATCCCGGCGTTGTTGACCAGGATGTCGATAGTTCCCCATGAAGCGGTGACGTCGGCGATGACCCGTTTCCAGTCCTCGGGTGAACTGACGTCGAGCACGTGCGCGATCACCTCTGCTCCCGAGGCGGAAATGTCTTCGAGGGCGCGGGCGAGCGCGTCCTGCGATACGTCGGTGACGACGACTTTGGCTCCCTCGGCAGCAAAGATTTGCGCCGTGGCGAGTCCGATGCCGCTGGCAGCGCCGGTGATGAGGGCGATCTTGCTGTTCAGACGTGGCATTTTATCGTTCCATTCGTGTTGTCTCATCGGATGACGGCCTATACCGCACGTTCGCGGCCCATCCCCTCCTGGAGGTCGGTCTTCTTATGCGTCAGAACTGTCGCGCCCCGACATCAGGGCGATGCGAGGCAGTAAGCAGCGTGCGCAGACGGCCTGCCGAAACGGGAGCCCCGGGGTCGGCGAGGTAATCGTTTTTGAATCCGTCTGCGCTGGCGGCGTAGATCGGCGTGTAGGCACCGGAATCCGGTTCGAAGCGCCACGACTCCGCGAGCGTCCCGGCGTCGACCGTGTCGAATCCGAGCGCGTTCACGATGTCGCAGACGCGGTTCTTGGCCGCGGTGTCGTCTCCGGCGACCGGCAGTGCTGTGCGCGGGAGGGAGTTGGCGAGGTTCGGGATGTGGGGGAAGAGGATGTTGTTGAAGGCTTTGACGATGAGCGTGTCCGGGAGCAGTGTTTGCTCGTACTCGGCGGTGGTGCTCTCGAGTGTGTCCAGTTCCTCGATGCGACCGTCCCGGTGAGGGTAGTAGTTACCCGTGGACAGGATCGACTTTCCCGCGAAGGCGTCTATGGGCAGGTTCGGGTACGCGGCCAGCGGTACGGCCAGGACCGGGATGTCGCCGAACTCCGCTGCCGCACGGACCTCCCCGGCCTGTGCCCGGGGGCCGAGCTCGTCGATCAAGTCCGTGAGCGACTCAGGTCCTCGCGAATTGGCGATCAACACTTCGTAATCGGCCGCGATAGCCAGCCGAGCGACCGCTGCTCCGATCGATCCGCTGCCGATGATTCCAATGCGCTTCACGTTGCTCTCCTTGCTGATGATGGCTGAGTACTCATACCCGCACGAGCGTGATCGTCTCCGCACTACCTATCGCCTGCACCGCCTGACGGGGGATCTGTATGTATGGGCGACTCCCACCCGTTTCTGGTGAGAACGGTCGGGGCCGCGGCAGATTCGCCGTCGGCCAAATTCGCACCCCGCACCCAGCTGGTGGTCAAAGTAGCGAGGAACCAGTGCTCGGCTTGCTGTTGGTCGGCGTAAAGATGACCGCATGAGATAGCAACATCGCCACGGGCCGACCACGGCATCTCTCCTACCCGGAGAGAGGTTGTCGGCAGTTAGCTGGGGCGGTGGTGTGCGGCGCGGTTGATCGCGACGGTCTGATCCAGTGAGGGCGCCTCGGTGAGGCTCGCGAAATGCTCCCAGAGCCGGTCACGAGTGCGGGACGCTTCGTCCTTGTCGGCCGCCGCCAGGGCCTGTCCCAGTTCCTCGAGGTTCAGTTCGGTGCAGTAGGCGGGCGTGCCCGGTTGTTGCCGCCACGATTGGGCCAGCACCCCGGCGTCGAAGGGGTCGAAGCCCGTGTCGTCAACGAGTTGCATGACGGTTCGGCGTGCTCGTTCGGAATCGGCGGCGACGGGGATGGCGATGCGCCCCGGAGTCCCTGGGGGCAGTCCTTTGGTCTGCTGTGTTCCCGCGAGTGCGGCGTTCCATGCCTTCACGATCGGTGTGCCGAGTTGCTGCGCGCTCCACACACTTTCGACCTGTCCGTTGTCGACCGCCTCGACATGGCCGTTCATGGCGGGGTAGTAGTTCGAGGTGTCGACGATCACCGTGTCGTCGGAAACCCCGGCGAGGAGGTCGGCGAGCTCGGGCTGCTTGCCGAACGGGATCGACACGACGATGACCTGCCTGTCGTGGGTCGCGGCGTCCACCTCGACTGCGCGAGCGCCTGACTGTCGGACGTCGGCGGCGACTGCCTGCGGTCCGCGGGCATCCGCGACCAGTACCTCGTGTCCAGCCTCGGCGAGTCGCCGGGCGATGTTGCCGCCGATGGCTCCGGCGCCGATAACGGAAATCCTCATATCGTGTTCCTTCCTTTTCATCGTGTCCGAATGGCTACATGAACAACGCGCGGCTGAGGCGCACGCCGTACTCGGAGTCGGGGTTGGTCCTTTCGCCGAACCTTTCGGCGATGGCGGCGCCTGCCAGGTCGCGGCGCTTCGGCAGTCTCGCGGCTTCGGCGCCGGCCAGGGCGGCGCGCAGTTCCTCGCGGGTGAGATCGGTGCAGTAACTCGGCGCCCCGGGCTGCTGGCGCCACGATTGCGCCAGCGCTCCGGCGTCGAATCCATCGAATCCGGTGTCCTCGACCAGCGCTATGGCGACCGCGCGTTCGCTGTCGTCGTCGGCCGCGACCGGGAGCGCCACACGTCCCGGAGTCCCTACAGGCGTACCTTTCAGGGCGAAGGAGTCCGAGCCGATGGAATTCCATGCCTTGACGATCGAGCGGCCGAGCTGTTGCGCGACCCAGAGACTTTCGACCTGGCCTGCTTCGATGGCCGCGATCTCGGAATCACGCCCCGGGTAGTAGTTCGAGGTGTCGATGACGACCGTCTCGGCGGGAACACCGCCCAGCAACGCCACGATCTCGGGAACGCGGTTCAGCGGTATGGACAGGATGACGACGTCCACGTCTTTCACGGCCTCGGCGGCGGGTACCGCACGTGCTCCCGTGGCCAGGGCCGTGGCGTCGATCGTGTCGGGCCCGCGCGAGTTGGCGACCTTCACATCATGTCCGGCCCCGCTCAACTCCCGACTGAGCGTCTTACCGATATGTCCGACCCCGAGAATGCCTATCTTCATCCAGTAACTCCTTGGGTTGCTTTTCCTTTTCATTCATCAGACGAGACTGTGCGGACACTTCGCTGCGGCCCCAACGGCCGAGCCTCGGTACAGCCTCTGCCGAGTCTTCGGCCCTACAGATCCCGGGCCGAACGCGCGGCCAACCACAACACCGGGTTCCATGAATTCGCGCACCGATGGACACCTGACTCCGTCGCGGGCGTTACCGAACACGAACGCGACAGTTCCACCTCGGATCCCGAGCTACCCGGTGTGGAGGACGATCCGCTCTACCGCTTGTCGTCTTGTTCGCGGTAGCCGTTCTCGATCAGTGTCAGCAGACGGTCGAGCACCTCGTGGTCGACCCCAGCGGCACCCATGGTCCATGCCACCGAGACGGCCAGCAGGAACAAGTCACGCCCGGTCACCGAGGCCCGCACCTGTCCCGTGAGCTGCGCGGCGAGCACATACTCGTCGGTGGTCGCGATGATGTTCTCGCAGGGCACCGTCAGCGGGTTGTCCGGATCCAGCGCTCTCGCCGCGGCCATGAGCGGTTCTGGCAACCCGCTGAACGCGCTGAAGTATTCCTCCATCGCGCGCAGCCATCGCCGCAGTCTTTCCGACGCGTCGTCGAGCTGCGAGATATCGGCTCGACGTGCCTCCAGTTCTTCGGAACGGGATTGCAACACCGCCGCGAGCAGTGCCTCGCGGTTGGGGAAGTGCCGATACAACGTGCCCGGCCCGACGCCGGCCTCCTTGGCGACCGCCTCCAGCGAAGTACCGACCCCGAACCTCAGGAAATGACGCTGAGCCGCCTCCAGCAGAGCGACTCGGTTGCGCGCAACATCCACACGCGGCCGACGACCCGACTGCTCGACACCCATACGTCCTCCCGACTGCTCCAGGGCCCACGATAAAACGGACTCTGCCTCCGGATACCTCCCCAGCATAAAGCGGAGGCAGCATCCGGTCAACCCGCCGGGTGCGCCGGGTGCTACCGACCGCTGCAAGACAGTCGGTGAGCAGGGTCTGACGTTAGGTACTCGACGCCACCGCGACCAGCACGGGAACTCGCATCGGTCATGATGCCGGGCATTTGGATCGCCCGCCTACCGCCACGCACGCCGCTCAATCGAATGGCGGTAATCGACCTGGGCCGGACGAGTCGGCACTCTGCGATCAGGATGATCACCGCCAGATCCGCCAGATCGGCGTCGGCTCGGATGCAGGCCAGGATCTGGCGGCCGTCGTATTGGGCAGGTTCAGATCGAGCAGGACCAGGTCCGGGCGCGGCGCATCGCGGTATTCGCCGCGAGGGAACAGGAAGTCCAGGGTCTGCTCACCATTCCGCGCCACGTGCACGGTACTACCGAAGGTGTTCTCCGCGAACGCCTCCCGGGTGATCAGCGCATCACCCGGGTCGTCCTCGATGGCAGGATATCGATCGGCCGCGCCGGGGTCCTTACAGCGACCAGAATCGTCGCTTCTGAACAGCGCGGGATGAACACCTTCCACCGCGGCCGACTGGAGGCCCTGTCCACGTTGCGTGTGGTCCTGGACCCGAACCGCTGCCGCCGACCATCCAGACGACCGCACCACCGCGCGGCTGATCCGACCGCGCAGCACCGCCTCGGAACAAGCCGTCGCGCACCCGCAACGTCCGAGTACCCGCCGGACCGAGCAGGGATCATGCGCCACGACGCCCCCGCACTCCTTGAGCGCCTCAGCACACGAACTTGAAAACCCCTCCCTACCAACGATATACCGCTACGAAGCCCGAAACTCGGCTGATGCGATTCTCTCGCCTACCCCAGTAAGGTGCGCTCGCGGCAAAGCGCAGTAGAGCTTGTTCCCGAACACCGCCAGCACGAGACGATCAGAAGTCTCCACCAAGACACTCGCATCACCACGAACCACACCCGCTCGAAGCAATACTGGTGCAACAGATCTGTTGCCGCCCTGCTCCGGCACTGCCGAGGTGGACCTGCAATAATTCCACGAACAAGTAAGCCCTCGGCCCCAATCGAACTGGCGGAAGAAGCGGCGGCAAGGACAGCCAGGCAATGCTGGATGTCCTGGTCGAGGAGTTTCATCGGCTCGATGTGCTCGACCGGGTCACGACCGTCCATGCCTCGATGGGCCGAGCCGATTGGCCCGGAACTGCCGCTCTCGCGCGGGAGCACGCCCTGCACTATGGACTGCGTCACGAGGTGGTAGCCCGCACAGGCGGTGATCTGCTCGCCCGTGTCGCCGAACACGGCAAGTGGCCATCCCACCGAACACGCTGGTGCACAAGTGATTTCAAAAGGGGACCGGCGCGGCGGGTGATCACGATGCTGGTCGCGGAGTCTCGCGCCACCGGGATCACCGACCGCCCGATCAGGGTGCTCCACGCCATGGGCCACCGCGGGCAGGAATCCGTCGAGAGATCAAACCGAGCGGCCTTCGTCCACGAGCCGGGCAGGACGTGTCTGTGCACGCGGTGCAGTACCGCCCGCACCGCCGGGAGCCCGCCTACCGGCAGTGTCTCGAACTCGCGTCGGATCGTCGATACCTGGCTGCCGATCCACAGCTGGGACCTCGAGACGGTGTGGGCGCGGGTCGCCGCGGCGGGCACCCGACCGCATAGTTCGTACCGGGCGGGTTTCGCACGCGCATCGTGTGTCTTCTGCATCTATTCCTCCAGGTCAGGGCTGGTACGGGCCGCGCGCCTGCACCCCGATTTGGCAGCGCAGTACGCCGCGGTCGAAGCCGACATCAGGCACCGCTTCCGGGTGGATGTGTCCATGGCCGAGGTCATCGCCGAAGCCGCCAGCGACATCGGGACCGGGCCGGGCGCTGACTGGATCGACTGAACCCGCGACCCCCTCCCCGGGGTGCCCGGCTCTCCCTCCGTCCTGTGTCCGTGTCCCGGCACGCCCGGCCCTCGACCCGGGATCCGCATGCCCCACCTGAACTTGTAGAAAGGCGAAACATCTTGATTGACAACGCAATCAACGCCGCCGAGGACCCCGCTTTCGATCCGTACATGCCCGATGAGCATCGGATCGAGGACGCGGTGAAGGTGTACATGGTGTTCGAGAACGGCCGCTGGTGTCTGGACGCGTTGATCCAGCAGGGCGATCCCCTCGACGAGGTCACCGGGACCCGGTGCAGCTACGAGCAGCCCCGCGAGGACTGCGCGGTCTGCTCGACCCCGCAGGGCCTCGCCGAGGTCCAGGCCGCCGACCGCGCCCCGATGCCCACCCCGCGCGAGTTGCTGGCCATGCTGGCCACGGAGTTCGGTGTCGTTGTGGTCCCGGCCGCGATGGCAGGACCCGGACCCCACATCACGCGGCTGAGCGAGCAGATCCAGCAACTCCTCGACAGGCGCAGCGAGGTCGACCAACTCGGGGAAACCCTCCGCGACGCCTTCGTCGCCGCGGTCGAACTGTCGACCTACCTCAACACCCAGACCCGTCACGGACGACCGCACGCCTTGCGAGCCCTGATCGCCCGCATCACCGGGAAACCCGGCGCATGAGTCACCCCGCCGGGGTGGTGGCTGCCTGCGGGTGTCCCGGGTCCGCGTCCTCGGTCCTGGGCGGTGTGCATGTTCGCCATCACCCGCGGTGTCTGCACAGTGAACCCCGCCGCTACGTCTGGTCCTACGCGGGCACCTTGTACACCGGCAGTCTGGCCGACCACGGCGAGCACTTCGAGTCCCTGGACCCCGACGCCCGCCACCGGGTCACCGCAGCCGGGGACGAGTTGCGCACCTGGACCGAGCACTACCGGCTGCACGCCACCACCACCAAGACCGGAGACCACCGCGTGCTCTATCGCCTCGCCGTCACCGGGGAATGGGTCGAACTGCTCATCGACACATCGCGTTGACGCCCCGACGCCGACACGACGCCGCAAGTTCGCATCCGCCACGGCCCAACGGGCGCGCGGCTGTGGTGCGGCGTCGCTCGAATACCCGGCCGCCGAGCCCTCTCTGCCCTACCTAGACCAGTGTGAAAGGTGATCATCGATGGCTGTCAGTACCTCGGTTCCGGTGCCCGAGTTCGCTCGCGAGATCCTGGCCGAGGCCCGGATCGAAGGCCGCAACCTGTACCTGCCCCAGCAGCTCAGCACGGCCGACTACCAGAAAGTCGATCGGGTCCTCGAGGCCATGGGCGGGAAATGGAACCGCCGGGCCCGAGCCCACGTCTTTCCCGACGACCCGAGCCAGATCATCGAAGCGGCCCTGGCGCGCGGCAGCACCCCCAACACCGACCGCAAGGTCCTCGAGGCGTACTGGGCGACCCCCGAGCCGCTGGCCCGCCACCTCGTCGCCGGACAGCATTCCGGTATCGCCGCTCTCCCACCCGGCGCGCGCGTGCTCGAGCCCTCGGCCGGGGACGGCGCGCTGGTGCGCGCGATCCTGGCCACCAACCCGGGCGTGGAAGTCACCGCCGTCGAGCCCGACCGCGCGCGTGCCGCCTGCATCGACTACGACCCGCGGATCACCATCGTCATCGACGGGTTCGAGGAATTCGCCGCGACCGCGACCTCGCGGTACGCCGCGGTGGTAATGAACCCGCCCTTCGCGCTACCCGGCCGTCCGACCGTGTGGATGGACCACCTCCACACCGCCTGGGACCTGCTCGACGACGGCGGGCAGCTGCTGGCCCTGGCCCCCAACGGCTACACCTACCGCAACCACCGCGACTACCGAGCGATGCGGGAATTCATCACCGCCCACGGCGGTCACGAACCACTGCCCGCCGGGGCGTTCGCCGCCTCGGGCACCGACACCGACACCGTGCTCCTGCACGCGCGCCGCCCCCTCCACCGCTGACACCGGCGGCAATCCGCAAGCCCCGGTCCTCACCGAGGGCGGTCTCCGCCTGTCGATTCCGGCCCCGGCCGTCCGGCCGAGTGCCTACCGGGGCCGCGTCCTCTGCGAAAGGAACGACCACCATGGGCGAGGGATCCGAGGGATTATTCCCTCTCGCAACGCTTTTCGATGACGACGCGATGCCTGTCTGCTGGTCGTTCGGATTGGGTGTCGACAGCGCCGCGGGACTTACCCGTACTCTGCTCGATCCGGGGTTCCGGCCACCGGAGTTGCTCGATGATCTGTCGAACCTGGTGGCAATGGTGGCTCAAACAGGTGACGAGTGGCACTCGACCTGTGACCTTGTCGCGCAGCATATCCTGCCGTTGCTCGCCGCCCGCCGGGTGCGTTTCGTCGAAGTCGCCCGCGCCGGACCGAAAGTCGCGGACGGGATCGTCGTCCTGCAAGACACCCGGTCCCCGACCCGGCTACATCCCGATCCCGACGAGCACGGCTTCTACCCCCTCTCCGCCGAGCACCGCGCCAACGGGGTCATGCCCACCCTGGCCGGGCGCACCTGTTCAGCCAAGGCCAAGGGACAGCCCCTAGATGCTTGGCGTGCAACACATTTGGGTCCGCGACCCTACATCCACGCGGTGGGTTTTTCGGCCGAGTTATGTCGCCGAATTGTTATGCGTCCAATGTCCATCAGAAGCCGCGTGGGTAGCCGGACCGGTCAGCTCGATGAGGTTCACCCCGAAGGGTGGACAGGGTTTCAGGCAGCCTTGGCTGCCTCTGTCAAGGATTGTTCGTAGCGTTGACGGCGCTCGCCAAAGTTCAGCGAGCGCCGTCAGCGTATCGGGCTGAGCATCCCGAGGGCGGTCCCGAAGTCCTGTTGTTCAGTCGGACTGCATATGAACGGTGTTGCGGCGAGCCGCGTTTGACTTCAATTCGGGGGTAGTGGTGGGTGGGAACATGAGCTGTCGAGTCAGGGTGACAAGGGCCCGGTGGTGAGTGTGAATTGTGCTCGGACCGTGACGTCATCGAGTGTCTTGCGGTCGGCTACGCCGAGATCGTCGACGACGAGGTCACTTCCGTCAGCGTCCGCATGCTTCGAGTCGCCCGGGTCGGCCTCCTTGTCGATGAATATCGGTTGTGCCTCGCCACTGGCGAGCTTCAGTGTGACGCCGCGGAAGTGGCGCAAGACATACGGGAGCATGTCGACCGGCGCCGGGAGGCGCAGCTTCCCGGTGGATTGGTATGTTGCCCAGGCATCCGGTCGGTCGTGACGCAGGCTGATCAACTGCACTGCTGTGCCGCCGAACTGTGTGAGCCCCTTGAATGCCTCGATCCACTTTGTTTCTCGGCTCTGGCTACCGGCCTCGGCCGTATATCGAATGCTCAGGACGACGTCGGAGATTGTGCGGTAGTTGAATTTGCGCAACATGGCAGGAAGGGTCAGGTCCCATCGTGATACCGCGCCGAGGCCTTCGAACGGATGGTATAGAGGGTCGTCGACACGTATTTCGAATCGGCCGGAGTCGTCGCGGCCCGAGCTCAGCGCGATGGATTTGACCCCCACGAGGGGGGTTTCTTGTTCCAGTAAGCCAGGGTCGTCGGAATCGGTCCGGCGCCGCCACGCGTCGGTCAGTGTGAGGGTTCCTCCGACGCCGGCCATCGGCCCGGTGACGCACGGGATCGATACTGCGACGCTGACGATCCGCCGGTCGTAGTGGGCCGGGTGATCGAGGTCGAACCACAGTTCATCGATTTTGAAGGTGGTCGTTCCGGTTTCGCGCAGTAGTTGCAGTGCTACAGGGTCGATCTCGCGCAGTGAGATGTGTTTGGTCAGCTGTGGTCCGACGGGTGAGGTGGCTATGAAGCTGCGGTTCATTTCCTGCAGACATGCCATCAGCCGATGGCCGCTGAGCAACTCGGCCTCGGCGGATGCGGCCGGTCCGACCGTGACAAAGTTCGTCAAGTCCTTCGGATCGCGTTCCGCTCGATAGCAGATCTGGGCGTCGTGCGCTAGATCGAAGCCGATGTCGGCGATGCGTCGGAACAGGTCGCGTAAGTGGTTGATTCGCTGATCGAAGAGTTCGAAGCGTGTGAACTTCTGGGTTTCCAGGTAGGTCGTGATCTGTTCGGCGTGTTGGAGTGCGAGGGTCTGTGTGGATTGTTCGGCTTTGGCGAGTTCGATGCGTAGTTTGGATACCGCGATGCGCTTGTCGATCTCGTGCACGTGCGCGGCGGCTTGGTTGAGGCCGAGGATCCAGTCACGCTCGCGTAGCACCAGGCTGGCTTGCTTACCGTAGACCTGTGCCAGGAAGCGGTGCATGCCGCCGGCGGTGTTCTTGTTGCCGGCCGCGGCGCGGGCAGCTGCGGCGAGCGCGGGTCCGCCGAAGTGAATTGCCGCGCCAGCGCCGAGCGGCTTCACCGCGCCTTCGAAGTTCGGTATCAATCCGAGGGCGCCTGCGAGTATCTCGAGCAACGCCGCATCGAAACTCAGCTTCACGGCTTCGAACGAGGATTCGAGCTCTTGTTTCTCCTCGGCCAGCATCATCCCGGGCGCCATCGTCACTCCCCCCGCGCTCGCGTCGATCAACGCAAGCCCCGCCGCGGTTGACGGGCTCGCGAGAAACGCGACGCCTTTCACGATGTCCGGAATCACTTGCAGTGAAGCGAAGTTCACCGAGCTGGATTGCACGAGGTTGAGTTGCCGTTGCGCGGCGGCGTAGCCGGACTTGTCGGGGCTGGGACCGGGTTCGCTGAGGTTTAAGCCGAGCAGGTCGCGGAAATGCCGCCACGTCTGCAGGTGGGCTTCGCGTTGCCCTTCGGTATCGGCCAGTTCCGCCTCGGCGATTTGGACCTGTTTGGCGCGGGCGTCGAGGATTTGTTGGGCCATGTCTTTCTGCTGTGTGGCGGTGAGCCGTGCCAGTGATTCGGCGTCACGCTGCGTGTACGCCTGAAGCAGGGCCTCGCCGATGGTGATGAGATTCTGTGCGGCGGCGACGGCTTCACGGTGCGCGACGGCGAAGCGGTAGCGCGGCCTCTCGGCGCCCAGCATCTGCAGGGCGGCGTTCAGGTCTTGGCCGCCGGCGACTGCTTGTGCCAGCACCGCCGGGTCGATCGGTGGCAGGAACAGTGGTAGCTGGACGCGTACGCCGTCGATGTTCATGCCGTGGCGGAGTTTGAACAGGCGATCCTCGACAAGATCCCACAGCGCATGCAGTTTCTTGTTCCGGGGGATGCCGAAGTAGCCGATCGCGGCGGCGCGAGCCATACGGGCCACGGCTCCGGGGGCGGGAGCGGCAGCCGATGACACCACCGGCTGGGCCCCGACATACGTTTCCGCGGCCAGCAATGCGTTGCTGGACGAATCGAGCAGTGGTCGCAGTTCGGCGTAGGTGCGTGGGGCCATCGCTGCTCGGGGGCGAACCCGTTGCGGAGCCTGTCCCATGATCGCTGCCGCGGTAAGGCAGTACAAGAAGCTGCGGTTGACACTTTCCGGCGTGAACGCCCGCAGTTCGCGGTCGGTCAGCTCGATGAGCAACCGCACGAATTCCGTTACCAACCATCGCTTGTAGGCGATCGGGCGCAGTCGTGCAATCCTGTGGCCCTGGAACGGGTACAGGCGCATCTGGTCGAGTTGGGCTTCGACGTCCTGTCGTTCCTTGTCCTCCGGCGGCTGGTTGAGTTTTGCCAAGAGTTCTTCGATTCGGATCGGTTGGGCGTCGCGGAACGGCGTGAAGCGCCACACGTCTTTGGGGTCGGTGACCGGTGACAGGGGGTCGTAGATGCGTCGGATCGTCGCGAGTGCGGCGTCGAGCTGCTTGTTCTCGCGCTGCAGATCTTGCAGTAGCGCGGGGATGTGGAAGAACAGTTCCCAGTGTTGGCGGCCGCAGGGCGCGGTGCTCTCGAACTCCACGCCTTCGGTATCGGGAGCGGTGACGCGCTGGGGGTCGGGGGCGCAACGGGTCCGGAACGTCTGAGCCGCGTCGAGTTGTGTGTGCTGAAGCCCAGGTTTGTAGAGTGCGTCGAGCCCGCCTGTTCGCAGTGCGTTTTGAAACTGATTGACGAACGGGTTGGATAACGGGCTCACTGTCAGATCGACGGCGGGGATGGTCCTGTTCCGCCACCAGCTCCACCATTCACCTAGTCCCCAATCACCGCTCCACCAACCTCCGCCCCACCACCGTTCGTGTTCAAGTGTCGCGATGGTGGCTGCGTCCGTTGGGGGGACAGCTGTGACGGTCGACGGTGGATTGATTGCGACGCTTGGGGAGGTGAAATCCGCCGTGGCCACCACGAGCGCTTTGCCGTTGATCCACGGGTTGCGGGCTTTCAGCGATTGAGCCACGGTGGCTTTCGCGGCCGAAATCAACTCGGGCGGCGTAACCTTTCTGATCCTCGCCAACTGCTGCGCTTTTGCCTGGTCGATCACTGCTGGGCCGACCAGCGGTCGGCTCACCGAGTCGATCACAGTGTCGCTGTAGGACGGATGCACGGCGTGGCTGTCGTCCTCGAAGTTGGCGAGGTGAAGCAAGCCAATCGACGTAGTTCCAGGCGCGGTCTGGGCGAAATAGACGTTGTCCCCGAGGTCGAGTAACAGCGGTACACGCATCGGGTCCGGGAAAGCTTGTGTGGGACTGTTGATACGCATCGGTGTCGACGCCGTCAGCAGCCGATCGCCGCTGGGCCTGTCGCTCGAAGCAACCGCAAAGAGATCGCCGCTCGCCGAGATAGCCTGGAAATCAGACGAAACAGTGCCCTTCCACTCAGGATGATCTCCCCCGGGAAGGCCCCAGTCGCGGCTAATGGTCGTACGCCCGTGCGGTCCAGCTGTGGTAAACGTGAACAGGAGTTCTGATTGCGTCGTCGCGGAACGGCTTGCTACGGAGATCACAAGGGCAGCGTCGTCCTGCACCGTCTTGACATGTAGAAGCAACTCTTCCGGCTCGTACCAGATCGGACGCGCAGTTTCTTCGTAACTCATATCGTAGAATTCACCGCCGAACCCGACGTAGTAGTGAATCGTGTACGGAGCCGTCCATGTTTCCACGACAGCTGGCCACTGGGTTTTCGGCGTCCAGCCTGCTGGGTCACGGCGTGTGTAGTTGAGTTTGATCTCCCAATAAGGTTCGGAGATTCGGCCTTCGATCTTCGGAGCGGCGATATCCGCTTTCGGTGGCGCGCTTGGTATGTCGACCTTGCGTACCAATGTTGCCCAGAACAGGTGCAGGGCACCACCCCAGACCACCGGCTGCACATGGACACCTGGAGTTTGTGGAGGTGGGTCGGAGTCCTGTTTACGTCCTTGGACGCGATCTTGTTCGATGCCTTCGATATCGGCGGTGATCGGCTCCCAGTCGGTCCATTCTTTGTGGTGTTGATGTGTTTCGTAGCGGCGGTAGAAGTAGCGTCGCGGCGATGTGCGGGTGCGCCCCACGATATGTAGGACAGCGATGAACCGTGTGGAGTCGGCCCCGGTGAACCTGTCCTGGAGGTAGGTGCCGCAGATCTCCAGCGACGAGGTGACGGCCATCGAGTCGAGGTATCCCTCGAGAGCTTTGCGGGCGTTGGCCTCGGTGACATCTCCTTGGCGCAGCCCGTTTTCCAGCTCGATGAAGGCCGGGCTCTTGTCGTCGCGCCATGCGGGGTTGAGGATTTGCTCGGGCCACAGGAAGGTCATCATGCGTGACGCCCAGACCGGGTAACTGCCCTGGACAACCCATTCGTCACTGTTGACCTGGTCGCGCATCACCGGCCCGTACAGTCCCAGCAGGCAGCGCTGGACAAAGGTCTGTACAGCGAAGGTGGCCTGTTGGATCGGTGAGGTGAGCACGAATGAGTCACGGCCCACATCGACGAGGTATTTGGCGAAAAGGTCGTTGTCGTCGGTAATTCCCACCTCGTGATGTTTGAGGTAGGCGACGAGCGCGTCGCGGCTGCGCTCCCGAATAGGGTCGGTGAGTTGTTTGGACAGTTCCAGCCAGCTCGCCGACGAGTAGTGTGTCGCCACACCCGCCAGCAGGGTCTCGACCGCGTTCGGTGCTACGGGCTCACCGAGTACGAGATTTACCTGGGTTGGCTCGATTCCGAAACGCTTTGTGGCTCGAGACATGTCGGCCAGATCGGCGAGGAACTCCAGCGGAGCAGGTCCGGCCGCTCCACGGAGGTTGCGTATCGCTGATGCCCTCTTGTCACTGACGTCGAGCCAGGACGCGATCGCGGAGATCATCGCGGCATAGTCGTTGCCGAGGACCCTGGATGCCGCCTCTGCGAGGCGCTCCGGCCGCCCGATCCGCCGAGCGAGGTCGGCGAATCGGGCCATGTCGTCGATGACTTCCAGGCGTGTGGCGGACAGACCGGAGCGGATCATCACCGCCAGCGAGACGTTGGCCGGCCGGCTCGGACGCCCCAGCACGTCACACAGTGACAGCCCGGCGCCGGCGAGCGCGCGGATGATCTTGGCCAGACGGGCAATTCTGATCAGCTCTGTCTGCGCACGATCGAGCTGGTCTTTGCTGGGTTTGAACGACAAGGCGGCGAGGTCACCGCTGGCGTCGACCAGCTGGCGGGCAGAGCCGGGGTCGATTTCGAGTTCCTTGGCGACCGTATCGACAACGAGCTTTCTCGCCTCGGCGGGCTCGCTACCGGTACCGGCAGCATGAAGGGTCGTCTCAAGGGTGATACGCGCGGCTTGGGCCGCGTCCACCGCAGGGTCTCCCGACCGCGGTGTTTTGGGTTCGGCAGCGAGTGCCTCGATCGCCGTGATTCCGACCCGCAGGCCGATGATGCGTTCAGCGCGTTCGAGGAACCGCAGGGTGGACCCCGCGCTATTGTTCGGCCGCAGCAACGTGTGGAGCCGAAGCGTCTCCACCGCAGGGATACCCAACGCACGTGCGAGGATCGCGATTCTGTGAAGCGTCGATACGTGAGCGAGTGTTACGCGGGTCAGTTTCAGTTCGCTGGCGACTGCTGCCAGTACTTCCGGGGTCCATTGCAGGACACTCGCTATCGCTTCGGCGACCGCGGCGAGTTCCACCTGCCCGCCCTGGACCAGGACACCGGCTGGGCCGCGCCCGAGGAGGGGGTGGACCTGCGCCAAACCCGAGTCGACGAACAGCTCGTCGTAGAGATTTGTGCGGCCTCGGGTTCCGATACCCCCGACGACTGCTGCGGCGCGCGGCCAGTCGACACCGAGGAAGTTGCGCAGCCGCGCCAAATCGCGCAGTTGGCGCAGGGTGGCGCGATCAGTAGCGGTGGGTGCACCTATGGCGGTGAGCGCGACATCCAAGTCGGCGGGCGCGATGCCGCTGCGGGTGGACAATCGCACGAATCTATGGATGCGCAACCATTCGCCATCCTTGAGGGGGGTGTCGTCGAGGTGGCGCAGCCCCACGGCGTCCGGGTCGCAGGAGATCGAGGGATCCAACACGATGGTGCTACCCGGGTGGGCGGCGTCGAATGCTTTCACATCGTCGCCGGTGATCCCACCGAGCTCCAGCGCACGCAGGATCTGTGGATCGGTTGTCTGATAGTTCGCAGTACGTAGCTTCTTGAGTTGCTCGACGGTCAGCAGGATGCGTGCCGCGGTGTCGGGGTCGTTGGCGTCGGGGACCAATCCGCCGACGAAGTTGGTGCGCACCACCTCCACCAGACGCTCGAAGGTGATCGCGAGTGCCTGCATCACTTGGCGTGCGTTTGTCAGGGCGTCGGTGGTGGCCACCCCGTACAACACGGCTGCCGAGGGAGGCGCGGGGTCTGGTGCGCTTCCGCCGAAGGCATTGCCGGTGATGATTTCCCAGTCGCGCCGAAAGAGTCCGAGAGTTTCGGCGGCGATGGCGTCGTCGGGCTGCCGGAAGATGCGTAGCGCGGTGGCGCGGTCCACACCGGATTGGCGCATCCAGGTGCGTGTGGTGTCGAGCTGCCGGTCGTAGGGCAACCCGATCGGGCAGACGGCGTCGGCTAGCTTCTTATACGCCTTCGCGATGATCCGTTCCGGGGACGCCGACAACTGCGCCCCGGTTACGCCCGGACTCAGCTCGTTCGGTGCCAGCACGGGGGGCTGAATGATGTTGCCGTTGCCGTCTGTCGCGAGCGGGATGACGCTGCCGTCGAATGCGATCACGCTTTCGAGGATCTGGTTGATCACATCGATGAACGGGATCGTGGTGTTCACGTTGTGACAAGTCAGTTCGATATGGGCCAGATCTGGGCGAATCCCGGCGATCGGGCTGCCGCCCTCACCTTTGGTCGGGTGGCCGATGAGGCGGTCGAGCAATGTGACGCCCATCGCGTCCGGCTTGTCCGGCTTGCATCGCTTGTCCAGGTATTCGAACAGGTCGACAAGGTAGGCGGCCGGCCCGATCACCGACCGGCACTCGTCGCATTCACACTGCTCCTCACTGCCGAAGATCTTTGTCCAGGACGCGAGCCTGACCTGATCTCCGATCGCCTCGGTGGTCGACAGCTGGACGTAGTCAGGTCGAGCATCCTGATTTTCGGTGACCAACGCGGTGTCGGGCGGTGGTTGGTACAGCCCGGAAGCCGTGCTGCGGATCTGGTCGGGACGGTTGTCCTGATGTTGGGCGACGAGCAAATCGGCCAGCGAATCGGCCAGCGTTTGAGCCCGGCTGTGGACCTGCTCGAGCGCGGCCACCTGGACCTGCGTGGCCGACGGGAATCGCGCCAGAAACGCTGGTCTGCCCAGCCGGGCGATGTCGACGGCTCCGCCGAAGGGTTTGCCGGTGACATCGAGTGCCGACGCCAGCAAACCAAGGTCCATCGCGTCGCCGCTGACTCGGAACAGCCGCTGCGCGCGCTGGGCACCGGCGAGCCCAGCGATGCGCTGCCCGTCGGTCAGGGCACGTACGATCTTCTTGGACGCTGTCACAGCATTCAAATCGGCGGTGGCCAGATCGATTCCCTCGACTGCCAGCATGTCGAGAAACGCTGTCGTCGGCGCATCGACCATATTCGGTTTGGTTTCGTGGATTTTCGCGAACGTGCGTGCCACGGCGGCAGTAGGGTGGGCGGCATCCATCAATCGGCGCAATGACCGCGCGAGCCGGTCTTGCATGTCGGCCTGTGATTCTCCCGGCGCGGGGTCATCGGGTACGGCGTTCGCGTCCTTGATCGCTTCGACCAAAGTGGCGTGATCGAGTTGGCGGACCAATGCGTCCATTGCGGTGATGTTGGGCATCTTGGTGGTGATCGCTGTGAACAGTTTGTCGTTGTCGTTCACCAGCGCGCTCAGTTGAAGCGAATACTGCAGTCGACCGATATCGACCTGGGGATGTTGGAGTTCGATCTCTTCCCACACGTCCCCTTCCTGCGGAGCCAGCAGGATGGACAACACCGACGCCCGCACGGCCGAATCCGATACGGCGTGTGTCAAGGGGGTAGTGACACTGGCGTTGGCCGGATCCGCTTCTAGCGCCCTGCTTACCGCTACACGATGCAGCTCAGCGGCGACGACGCTTGCAGCTTCGTCCAGCGAGTCGATCGTCCCGACCTTGACTGCCGTGTCGAGCGCATCGATCAAGTCCGAAACCAGAAGCGCTGCCACTGCATTCACGGTACGGGCACCCGTGTGGCGGACCACGCCGTAACAGGTTTGCTGCGCCACCGATTCACCGAGCCTCACCTGCAGCTTGTGGGCTGCGACCATCGCGTCGATGAGGTCGACGGCGGCGCCGGTCTCGCGGGCCGCGAAGCTGATGTCGCGGTACTTGGCTTCGTCGAACTCCACGATGTCGTGGCGGCTGGTGATCGGCAGTAGCGCGGTGATGATCCGCTTGTATTCCGACGGGCCGAACGGCGTGCCGGCGATGTCGGTGACGGTGATACGCACCAGTTCGTCGGGGCGGGCGACGATGCCCAGCACGAGTTCGTCATCGGGAACCGGCAGGGGCGCGGTGATCACGTCGTCCTCACCGGCGGGGAGGCGTTCGACACGGAACTTCCGCTCGTCGAACTTCAGCTCGTCATGTTGCCGGAGGTCGAACACGATATCGGCGACGGGCGGATCGACGTCGTCGCGTACGAACTTCCCTAACCGGTATTTCACCGAGAAGGCGCCGTCGGAGTGGGTCTCCACAACCCCGAGAACATCGATGGGTGCCCCGATGTCACGGTCGAGCACCCTGACGATGAGGTCTGGAACGGGTAGGCCCTGTGTGTCGACGACGGTGCCGCGCACCCGCCGCGGCGGCCTCGGGTCGGTGACTTCGAGATCGATCTCCATGTCGGGCCCAGCGGGCTGTTCGGGTGCCGAGAAGCCGATTTCGCGACCATCGGTGGAGAAGGCCGACACGGCCACAGCGAAGTCCGTGGTGCCGCCGGGTTGCGGCGGCTCGTACTCGATCCGGTACGTGCCGTCGCGCCCGGCGGTGGCGTGACCGAGGCCGTCCCCGCCGACGTGCGCGGCGTCGAAGACACGCACCAGCGGCCGATCCGGGTAGAGCTCGCCATCCTCGCGGACCACGCCGTGCACCACCCAGAACGTCGCGGTCATCTCCTCTTCGGCCGCGATCGGTACCGAGCCACTCGGCCCGACCCCGCCTTCGGATGGCGGCGGGTCGTCGGCCAGCAGTGCCATGGTCGAGTCGTCCACCTCACCGCTGCAGGTGATTTCATGCTCTCGCTGATATGCCCGCACGGCCTCACATGTGCCCGGCCCGAAGAACAAGCTGCGTACCTCGGAGTCCGGGATGTCGAAATCATGTCGCTGCAGCTGCTCATGTAGCCACGCGACCTCTGCGCCGACCGCGCCGATACTCAGGTTCTTGGCCATGGCGTTCTCCTTCGAGGGGCTGACACCAGTTGGAATTGCTTGTGTTCGAGTTCGAGTTGCACGCGCGCGAGGCACATTGGCCGCGCTGAGTCAGATACGACCCCCGAGGGAGGTACAGGTGGGTCCGAACCGGCCGCAATCCGACCGGACGATCATCTGGTCCTGGGTGCGCACCGGAAACTTCAAGCTTTCGAGATCCCCTGTGCTACAGGGCAACCGTGCGGGGGCGCACGCCGCGATCGCCCTGCCGCCATCACGGGTCGCCGAAGAACGCTCGGTGCACCAATCCTGGCCGAGCGACCAACTGGTGATTGACAGCGGGATAGAAGTCCCGATGTGGCGGGCAGCGTCGCACCCCCGACACAGGTGCAACCCCGGCAGGCCGCGGCGCGACATCTCTCGCGGCGGGACAGTACCCACACGATGCCTCCGTACCGTTCTTACGGTCATTCAGCGGGACAAACGCTCGCTTCTTTCTGTATTCCTTCTGCACCGAACGATCGGCGCCTGCCTACCAACAATGCACGAGTACGCCTCTACGCACTGCGGGATTCGCAGTGGAAGGCAATTCCAACCGAAAGTCGACAGTTTCACTACTCCCGGATGAGGCCACTGGACTGTCCTCAGCGATCCAGCAGCCGGACACGCGTAGCGACGGTTTGTGTTCCGTCTTCCGAGACCGTGACTTCAACCTCGCAATTCTTTGCCGACGCGAGTTCGAGAGCCGTCTGTAAGCGAGGCTCATAGACGACGATCTGAACGGGATCGCGGCCAGGACCGTTGATGACCGCGAAACAGTGGACGGGTTGCCCTGAGACAAGAGCATGGACATCGATACCATCCACCGTTCCCGTGAGCGAAACCTCCACGCGCACCTCCGGAATGTGAAGAGCGGACCTGTACGTTTCGGCCCCGCCGAGCAGAGCGCTTCCTACTTGTATGGTCGCATGTGATCGCCCACAGCGGCGGTAACGCGCGAAGAAATCCCGAGGTCTCATTTGATGACGTACTCGCGAGTTCATCGGCTACTGCCGTCGACCGGATTCACTCATAACCGCGGCCCCTTCATGGGGGGCCGATCAGTCGGCATTATTGCCGGGGACAGGCGACCGTGTCCTACTCCTGCGGGCCCCAGATTCACAATATCGTTGTCCCGAAGTCCATGAATGATTCGGCACGTGCCGCCTACGCTTTATATCGCTGTCCTGAGAGCGGTCGTCCGAGTCCGGTGTGGCGCTGTGTGCAGGGCACCCAGTAAGGAGAGTCAGCGATGGCGTTCCAATCTGATGCGAACAAGCCGGGTGACAGTGTCACGGCCACAGATCCCAGCAAACGGGAGTTCATGATTTCGGCGCCTACCGTCGAGTCTCCCGAAGGTGGTGGTGCGCTGGGGATCGCCGTCGACTCGACCACCGAAGAATCCGGCCTCGCTGTTCGCGCGTTAGACCGGCGAGGTCGCCGAAACTTGGCTGCCCGGGTGAGGATCGGTCCTCACGCCGGCAACATCACCTGTGTGGGCGACTGGAGGGGGTAGTGCCATGGATGACCATTGGACACAGGGACGGGCCCGCGACACCGGCCGAAGCGAGGAGTCCAGCACCCCGCAGGGCCTGGTGCCGCCCAATATAGGCCTACCCAAGGGGGGCGGCGCGATCCGCGGTATCGGTGAGAAGTTCGCCGCCAACCCGGTCACCGGCACCGGCTCGATGTCGGTGCCCATCGCCACCAGCCCGGGCCGCTCCGGTTTCGGACCGCAGTTCTCGCTGTCTTATGACTCCGGTTCGGGTAACGGCCCTTTCGGCTTCGGGTGGAGCCTGTCGTTACCGTCGATCACGCGCAAGACCGACAAAGGCCTCCCGCGGTATTTCGACGCTGCCGATTCCGATGTCTTCGTCCTCTCGGGTGCCGAAGATCTGGTGCCGGTCTATCGGCGAGACCCGGACGGTACCTGGATCGCCGACCACAGTGGTTTCCAGTGTGACGCGGACGGCTCTTGGGTGCGGGATGCGTCCGGTCGCCTCGTCGTGCACGAAGACGAACTCGACGGTTACCGCGTGCGGCGGTACCGCCCGCGTATCGAAGGGCTCTTCGCCCGCATCGAGCGCTGGAGCAAGATCGGCTCGCCCGGCGATGTCCATTGGCGTTCGATCTCCAAGGACAACATCCTCACACTGTATGGCTACGACACGAATTCGCGTATCACCGACCCGCTCGATGACAGCCGCGTCTATTCGTGGCTGATCTGCGAATCGCGCGACGACAGAGGCAACGGCATCCGCTACCTCTACAAGACCGAGGACGGCGACTACCGGCTACGGCCAGGCCAAACCGATCCGTTGGGTCAGGTCCATCAGCACAACCGAGGCCTGGCCTCGGATTCGCGCCGCACCACGAATCGCTACCTGCAGCGTGTGCTGTACGGCAACATCAGGCCGCTGCTCGATGCCCAGGGGCGACGTCCCCGGAACCTGAGCGACCTACCCGATCCGCCGTCGGACACCGACACGGACTGGTTGTTCGAAGTGCGATTCGACTACGGGGAGTTGGACGAGGCCAACCCGATGGGCCAGGCGGAGAAGCCGTGGCTCTATCGCACGGATGCTTTCTCCAGCTACCGTTCGGGTTTCGAGGTGCGCACCTGCCGCCGATGCGAGCGGGTACTGATGCTGCACCACATTCCCGACCAGCCGGCGGTCGGAGACCGGGCGGCGCAACCGGGCTACCGAGGTGTGGTTCGCAGCACCGATTTCACCTACGACGACGAGATCGACCCCGGTACTGCCTCGGGGCCTGTCTACAGCTTCCTGAAGCAGGTGACGCAAACAGGGTGGAAGCAGGAAGGCGATTCGATCACACGCCGCAGCCTGCCGCCGGTGGAGTTCACCTACACAGTGCCCATCGTGCAGGAGGTCGTCGAAGAGGTCGACCCGGCGAGCCTGGAGAACCTGCCCATAGGCCTGGACGACAGCGTCTACCGCTGGACCGACCTGCACGGCGAAGGTATCCCCGGCATTCTCACCGAGCAGGCCGGAGCTTGGTACTACAAACGCAACCGGAGCCCGATCCCGCAGCGACAGCTGGACGGCAGCGAGGTCGTCAAGGCAACGTTCGCCCCGATTGAAGCCGTTGCCCTCAAACCGAACCTCGCCCTGAGCGCAGGCGCCGAGATCATGGACCTCGCCGGCGATGGTCAGCCTGACCTCGTTATGACGGAAGGCCCCACCCCCGGCCTGTACGAGCATGACGAGGCCGAAGGCTGGCAGCCCTTCCGTCCCTTCGCCTCGCGGCTGAACCGCGAATTCCGCGACCCCAACCTCAAGTTCGTCGATCTGGACGGCGACGGCCATGCCGACGTGCTCATCACCGAAGACGACACCTTTGTATGGCATGCCTCGCTCGCCGAAGAAGGTTTCGGTCCCGCCCGGCGCGTCGCGCACGCGCTCGACGAGGAGAAGGGACCCCGCGTCGTCTTCGCCGATGGCACGCAATCCATCTACCTGGCCGATCTGTCGGGCGACGGCCTGACCGATATCATCCGTATCCGCAACGGCGAAGTGTGTTACTGGCCCAACCTCGGCTACGGCCGGTTCGGCGCCAAGGTGACGATGGACAACGCGCCCTGGTTCGACAACCCCGACCAGTTCGATCACCAGCGCATCCGCCTGGCCGACATCGACGGCAGCGGCACCACCGACATCATCTACCTGCACCGCGACGGCGTGCGCCTGTATTTCAACCAGTCCGGCAACGGGTGGAGTCAGCCGCAGGTGCTGAAAGTGTTCCCGCGCGTCGATGACCTGGTGAGCATTGTGCCGATCGACCTTCTGGGCAACGGCACCGCCTGCCTGGTCTGGTCGTCGCGCCTGCCGGGCGACGCACAGTCGCCGATGCGCTACGTCAACCTCATGGGCGACCGCAAGCCCCATCTGCTGGTCAAGACCGTCAACAACCTCGGTGCCGAAACCCGCGTCGACTACGCCCCTTCGACCCAGTTCTACCTACAGGACAAACAGGCCGGAAAACCCTGGATCATGCGCCTGCCGTTCCCCGTACACGTGGTCGAGCGCGTAGAAACCTGGGACCACATCAGCCGCAACCGCTTCGTCACCCGCTACGCCTACCACCACGGCCACTTCGACGGCGAAGAGCGCGAGTTCCGCGGCTTCGGCATGGTCGAGCAGTGGGACACCGAGCAATTCGCGGCCCTTGCCGAGGGCGAGATACCAGCCGACAACATCGATGCCGCCTCGCATGTCCCACCTGTCCACACCAAGACCTGGTTCCATACCGGCCTCTACCTCGGCCGAGAGCACGTCTCCGACTACTTCGCCGGCCTGGCGAACGGCACCGACCAAGGCGAATACTTTCGCGAGCCCGGCCTCACGGACCTGCAAGCCGCGGCAATGCTGTTGCCGGACACCGAGCTTCCCGAAGGACTTACGCTCGACGAAGAGCGTGAAGCCTGCCGTGCCCTCAAGGGCTCGATGCTGCGCCAAGAGGTCTATGCCGACGACGCCGACCATCCCGGTGCCACACCTGAGCAGATCGAGCGCGCTCGCCGGCCCTACACCGTCACCGAACACAACTTCACCATCCGCCCGCTCCAGTCACGGGCTTCCAACCGCCACGCCGTGTTCAGCACCCACGCGCGCGAGGCACTGAGCTACCACTACGAGCGCAACCCCACGGACCCGCGCATCCAGCACACGCTGACACTGGAAGTCGACGACTACGGCAACGTTCTCAAACAAGCCGCCATCGGATACGGACGCCGCACCTCACCATTGTCGGAGCAATGGGACCGTGATCGGCAAACCACGGCGCTGCTCACCTACACCGAAAACCGTGTCACCAACGCCATCGACTCACCCGACACACACCGCAACCCGCTTGGGTGCGAGGCGATTGCGTTCGAATTGACCGGATACCCGATCACCGGCACAGACGGCCGCTACAGCGCCTCGGATTTCGTCGAACCCGACCTCGCGAGGCCGGGACGTCTACGCCACAAGTTCACGGCCCCGGAAGTCCCCTACGAAGCCACCGCCTCCGGCAACCATCGCCGCCGCCCCATCGAATCGGTGCGCACCCTCTACCGCAGCGACGACTTGACCGTCCTCCTACCGCTCGGGGAACTGCAACCACTCGCCCTGCCTGGCGAAAGCTACAAACTCGCTTTCACCCCCGGTCTGCTCACCCAGGTTTTCCAACGTCCGCGCCAGGGACAAATCCCTGAGCCGCTGATACCCGATCCGATGGTCATACTCGGAGGCAAGAGCGGCGACCAGGGTGGCTACCTGAAAAGTCAGCTGCTCAAGAATGACGGCCGCTTCCCCGCGAGCGACACCGACGATCACTGGTGGATTCCCTCGGGGCGATCGTTCTTCAGCCCGAATCCGGGCGACAACGCGGCGACCGAACTGGCGCAAGCCCAGCAACACTTCTTCCTGCCTCGCCGCTACCTGGACCCCTTCGGCCACAACACCCTGGTCGACGTCGACGCCCACGACCTGCTGATGGTCGAGACTCGCGACGTGCTGAACAACCGTGTCACCGTGGACACCAATGACTACCGAGTGCTGCAGCCGCGTCTGGTCAGCGACCCCAACCGCAACCGGACCGAAGTCGCCTTCGACACGCTCGGCATGGTGGTCGGCACCGCTGTGATGGGCAAGCCGTTGCCCGCGCCGGCGGAGGGCGACTCGCTCGCCGGTTTCGTCCCTGATCTCACGCAAGACCAGCTCGACGGATTCTTCGACGCCGCCGATCCGCACGCCACGGCGGCAGCACTGCTCAAAGACGCCACGACGCGCATCGTCTACGACCTCGACCGCTTCCAACGCACACAGCGGGCGCATCCCAAGAAACCGGAGAAGTGGCTGCCTGCATGCGCCGCCACGCTCGCCCGCGAAACCCACGTACACGACGCGCTGCCGCCGCAGGGACTGAAGATCCAGCTCAGCTTCAGCTACTCCGACGGCTTCAGCCGCGAGATCCAGAACAAGATCCAGGCCGAGCCCGGGCCCGCACCGCAGCGCGACGCAGACGGCAAGACAATCGTCGGTCCCGACAACAGGCCCGTGATGACACCCCATGACGTGAGTCCACGCTGGGTCGGCAGCGGCTGGACCGTGTACAACAACAAGGGCAAACCGGTCCGCCAGTACGAGCCCTTCTTCACCGACACCCACCGCTTCGAGATGGATGTGCGCATCGGCGTCAGCCCGGTGCTCTTCTACGACCCCGCCGGACGCGTCATCGCCACGCTGCACCCGAACCACACCTACGACAAAGTGGTGTTCGACCCCTGGCAGCAGACAACCTACGACGTCAACGACACCTGCGCGCCGCGCAACCTGCAGACCGGCGACCCGCGCACCGACCCCGACATCGGCAGCTACGTCAAGAGGTTCTTCAAGACCCAACCCGCGACCTGGCAGACCTGGCACGCCCAGCGCATCGGCAACGCACTGGGCGCCGACGAGCGCAACGCGGCCGAGCGTGCCGCAGCGCACGCCGACACACCCACCACCGCGCATTTCGACGCACTAGGTCGCCCCTTCCTAACCGTGACACGCAACAGGGTGATCTGCGCAGGCCATCGGCTCCACGAAAAACCCGACGAACAGTTCCGCACCCGCGTCGAGCTGGATATAGAAGGCAACCAGCGCAAGGTGTTCGACGAACGAAAGCTGCCAGACGCCGACAACCTGCCCCTGGGCGCGCTGGAGCAGCGCATCGTCATGCAGTACGCCTACGACATGCTGGGCAACCGCATCCACCAACTCAGCATGGAAGCCGGCCCGCGCTGGACACTCAACAACGTGGCAGGCAAACCCATCCGCGCCTGGGACGGCCGCGGCCACAACTTCACGACGACCTACGACTCCCTGCACCGCCCGGTGAAGCAGACCGTCCGCGGCACCTTCAGCGACGCCGATCCGCTCAAACCCAACTCCGATCCTCGCACGCTCAACCGCGGCGACATCCTCGTCGAATGGATCGGTTACGGTGAGCCACCCCTCAACGCCACGCCAGCCCAGGAAGCAGAGGCGCAGCGCCTCAACATGCGCACTCGCATTCGCTGGCACTTCGACTGCGCAGGCATCGCCACCTACATACGGCACAACACCAGCACTAACCCGACCGCGGCCTACGACTTCAAAGGCAACCTGCTCTACAGCAACCGGCAACTGCTCAGCGACTACACCGCCCTCCCGGACCCGTGGAACGCTCACCTCGACGACGAAACCTTCGAGAGCAGCACGCGATACGACGCACTCAACCGGCCCATCCAGTCCATCGCCCCACACAGCAGCCGGACCCGGCCCGGGCATCCCAACAAGATCAACGTCATCCAGCACGTGTTCAACGAGGCCAACCTGCTGGAGCGAGTGGACGTCTGGCTGGAGCGCGGCACTGAGCCGACGGGCCTGCTCGACCCCGGTGTCGACGACGCGCCGTCGCCAGTCGGCGTAGCCAACATCGACTACGACGCCAAAGGCCAGCGCACACTCATCGACTACAAGACCCGCGACGCGACGGTCATCCGCACCACCTACACCTACGACCCCGACACCTTCCGACTGACGCACCTGTACACGCGCCGAGGCGTGAACCCCGCGACGGCCCAGGGCGTGGCCTTCACTGACGACTGCGAAAACCCGAACCCACCCCCGGACAGCATCGCCGCGCCCAAGCAGCCACCCACAGGCAGGAGGTGCGGCGTGCAGAACCTGCACTACATCTACGACCCCGCGGGCAACATCACCCACATCCGCGACGATGCACAGCAGGCCGTCTACTTCAAGAACCAGCGCGTCGAGCCGAGCAACGACTACACCTACGACGCGCTCTACCGGCTGATCCAGGCCACCGGTCGCGAGCACTTGGGGCAAGGCGGGGTACCGATCCCACACTCACCCGACGACGCCGGCCGTGTCGGGCTGCCGCATCCCGGAGACAGCAAAGCCATGGGCACTTACACCGAACGCTACGTGTATGACGCTGTCGGCAACTTCTTGCAAATGCAGCACCGCGGTAACGACCCAGCGCACGCAGGCTGGACGCGCGCGTACACCTACGCAGAAGCCAGCCTGACCGAGCCGGGCAAGCAGAGCAACCGGCTGACCAGCACTCAGGTCGGCAACGGCGCACCCGACACCTACCCGCACGACGCCCACGGCAACATGCTGCGCATGCCGCACCTGGGAAGCGGAGGTGCAGGGCCGAATATGCACTGGGACTACAAGGACCAGTTGCAACAGGTCGGCAAAGGCGGTGGCGGAGTTGCGTTCTACGTCTACGACGCTGCTGGCCAGCGCGTGCGCAAGGTGTGGGAGAAGGCGCCGGGCCTCACCGAGGAGCGCATCTACCTTGGCGGCTTCGAGATCTTCCGCACGCATGGCGGCCCCATCAGCAGCAACACAGCCACACTTGAGCGCGAGACGCTCCATGTGATGGACGGCCAACAGCGTATCTCCCTGGTGGAGACACGCACGATCGATAGGGCGGGCAACGACCAAGCGCCACAGCAGCTTATTCGCTATCAGGTCGGCGGTCACCTCGGATCGGCCAGTGTGGAGCTAAATGACCGAGCGCAGATCATCTCTTACGAAGAATATGCGCCCTACGGCAGCTCCACCTATCAGGCTATAGCAACGGAAACACCGAAACGCTACCGATACACCGGCAAGGAACGCGACGACGAAACAGGGCTTTGTTACTACGGTGCCAGATACTACGCGCCCTGGATCGGTCGGTGGATGAGCTGCGACCCTTCCGGGATCGCGAGCGGACTGAATCTTTATCAATTCGTCAGCGCACGGCCAATAAATATGCAAGATCCGGACGGACGTCAAGAAGAACAGACCTGGCTCATGAATCAAACCCAATTCACAATCAGACCAGTCGCAAGAGCGGCGGATCGCGGAATCACTCCGTTGCAACGGGAGGCACTAAGGGGACTTGACTATGCATTCGGGCCCGGAATGGGTGGCCTACACTGGTGGCATCCAGCCGACCAACCTTTTGTCACCCAGCCCGCTGGTACCCGCGTCCCGCTGACACCCGGCCCTGGCGAGGAAAACGTTGCACTGGCGTCAGAAGCGGGTGAGTTGCGATCCCAGGCCGTCCAAGAGGGCAAATTTGCGCGCGTCTACATTGACGGAAAATCGCGCGACTTAACAGTATCGCCAGGGACAAGATTCAAGGCGCCACCTCCCGAGCCTTTCGAAGCTGAAATGGCTTCGTATGCGAGGCAGTTCGAAGCACGCCTGGAGATCGCAGCCGCAGCCGAGGGCTACCATAAGGCCCCGGCGGCGCCGGGACCTCCCGCCGCGGGCGCTGTCCAATCTGAACAGTTGTCATTGCCTTTCGACAAGCCGGGCCCAACCTCGATGGGCCCGAGCAGTGCACCTCAAGTCTCTCCCAAAGCAGCCCCCACCCCTGTCCCACCCGTGCCTGATCCCGTGGCAGCGCCGTCGACCGGTACCGCAGCGCCGGGTCGCTTCGCACGCGCAGCGGCATGGACGGCAGCGAACGCGTCAAAAGCACTTAGGGTGGCGGGCTATGTATCCACGATGGTCGGAGCGGCGAACGAAGCGAACGAAACTGTCAAATTCGAACGGTCTCACAACCGCGGCGAGGTCAACGCCCAACTCATGGGTGCTGGCACCCTCGTCGTCGGGATTCTCGCCGGAGTGGCTGACGATGCCTTCGCTGTGGCCCAAGTCCCGTTCTTGGGAGTTCCCGCCCTGACTGCTCAGTCGTGGGAAGATCGAAAGGCTGGCCCAATCCAGGCGGCTGCCGGAGATGCGATCCGTGGTTTCCTGCGCGCCGGGTTTAGTTTCGGCCTTTAAACAACAGTATCGCCAGTTCGGCGAAGGATATGACACCGTGCTTCGACGCTTCTCGACGTCTGAATAAATAGGGACATGGTTAGCTGAGTCGATTGAATATCCGGCTTTTCTGTCTATAAACTCGGAGAATATAAGTTCACTTGCGGGAGTCGCACTAATGCCGGCTCAGGAAAGACTGAAAGGATCAAGCCATGCTGCCACCCATCGCCCATCATGGCCAGGATCGAGGTCGCCCGATGAGCCCTATCAGAGCTGGCGTTTCGGTCCGACGTGCCGCCAGGGCCATAACCGAATACCCCCGCCTCCACAGCTATCCAGAGATCATCACTGCCGGGCCGGATGGAAATCTGTGGTTTACCGATTATCAGTGGATAGGGCGGATTACTCCAGCCGGAGCCATCACCGAAACCGCTGACGGCCTCAGTCCGAACGTCAGCCTGGGCTGTATTGCGGCTGGTCTGGATGGAAACTTGTGGTTCACCGAGTCCGACGGCGACCGAATCGGGATCGGGCGGATCACCCCGGACGGGACCATCACCGAATACACCGACGGCCTCACCCCGAACAGCGGCCCACTCGGTATCGCGGCCGGGCTGGACGGAAACCTGTGGTTCACCGAGTTCGAGGGCAACCGAATCGGACGGATCACCCCGGACGGAACCATCACCGAACACACCGACGGCCTCACCCCGAACAGCGGCCCCGCGTATATCGCGGCCGGCCCGGACGGAAGCCTGTGGTTCACCGAGTACAAGGGCCATCGCATCGGGCGGATCACTCCAGCTGGAACCATCACCGAACATACTGATGGCCTCACCCCGAACAGCGGCCCCACGAGTATTGCGGCCGGTCCGGATGGAAACATGTGGTTCACCGAGTACGACGGCCATCGCATCGGGAAGATCACCCCGGACGGAACCATCACGGAATACAAAAACGGCCTCACCCCGAACAGCCGGCCGAGCGGTATCGCGGCGGGGCCGGATGGAAACATGTGGTTCACCGAGTTCGAGGGCAATCGCATCGGACGGATCACCCCGGACGGAACCATCACCGAATACACCACCGGCCTGACCCCGAACAGCTGGCCATTCGGTATCACCGGCGGGCCGGATGGAAACCTGTGGTTCACCGAGTACGAGCGCCACCTGATCGGGCGGATTACCACAGCCGGGACCATCACCGCATACCCTCGCTTACCCAGCTGGCCGGTCGGCATCGCCGCCGGGCCGGACGGAAACATGTGGTTCACCGAGTACAAAGGCCACCGGATCGGACGGATCACCCCGGACGGGACCATCACCGAATACACCACCGGCCTCACCCCGGACAGCGGGCCGGTCGGTATCGCGGCCGGGCCGGATGGAAACTTGTGGTTCACCGAGTTCGAGGGCAATCGCATCGGACGGATCACCCCGAACGGAACCATCACCGAATACGACGCCGGCCTCACCCCGAACAGCGGCCCCGCGTATATTGCGGCCGGCCCGGATGGAAACCTGTGGTTCACCGAGAAATTCGGCAATCGCATCGGACGGATCACCCCGGACGGGACCATCACCGAATACACCACGGGCCTCACCCCGAACAGCGGGCCATTCGGCATCACCGCGGGGCCGGACGGAAACCTCTGGTTCACCGAGTACGACGGCAATCGCATCGGGAAGATCACCCCGAACGGAACCATCACCGAATACGACGCCGACCTCACCCCGAACAGTCGGCCGAGCGGTATCGCGGCCGGGCCGGACGGAAACCTGTGGTTCACGGAGTACAAGGGCCACCGAATCGGGAAGATCACCCCGGACGGAACCATCACCGAATACGACGCCGGCCTCACCCCGAACAGCGGGCCATTCGGCATCACCGCCGGGCCGGACGGAAACCTCTGGTTCACCGAGTACGACGGCAATCGCATCGGGAAGATCACCCAGGACGGGACCATCACCGAAACCCCCACGCTGCCGACTCTCGATAGCTGGCCTGTCTGCATCACTGCCGGACCGGGCGGAAGCCTGTGGTTCACCGAGTACAAGGGCCAACGGATCGGATACTTCGAGCCATCCTGGGTCTGAGTTCGGCTCTGTCGGTGATCTTGTGAATTACAAGATCAGCTGTTGGCTGCCCGGCCAACGCGGTGCCGGCCCCGACTTCCGATAGGCAAATTCGATACGGCGGATCCGCTGGAAATGGCCACGTGGGCACACCGGCAGAGTCGGTGTGCGATCGCGACCCACACGAGTAGCCGACTGCCCGAGTTCCCTGTGCCTAGATGCCGTCCTCACCCGGTTCACGCACGGCGCTCCGGAGTCGCCCTGTCACCGGATGTCGTTGATCATTCGCTGGTGACGGTGCGTGGACAGATCCGAGACGTGCCCGGCGACAGCGGCCTGTAGTCGCGTGTTCTCGATGGTGAGTCGGCGGATGTGTTCCTCGTAGTGGTCCAGGTGCAGTCGCAGTTGTCGGTTCTCCTCGCGTAATCGGGTGTTTCGTTCTCGCAGTTCATCGTTCGACGAGGAGCGCGATGGGCGCGGCGACAGTTCGGCCGCGCTTTGGGCTGCGTCGGCGAGGAACTGTTGAACGAGGCCGGGGTGGTTGCGGTAGAGCGTGGGCCGGGTGATGCCCGCGTACTGAGCCAGTGAGGTCACGGTGGCGCGGATACCTGTTTCGCGGGCGTGGGCCAATACCTCGGCGGCGACTGCCTGGAGCTGCGATTGCGGCGGTGTGGGAGTGGTCATCAGTCGCCTCGCATGTGGTCGCGGATGTCGATAAGGCGCATAATCTGGTCGCGGCGAGTTCGCAACCGTGAGGTCAGGTAGGGGGTGTGGGTGTCGTTGTCGAGTTCTTGTTCGATGTCGTGCAGTTGCTCGCGCCAGGCGGTGGTGTTGTCGGCGGTGATCGCGACGTTGCGGCAGGCCAGCGGTCGGCAGTCGCCCAGGGCGGGGTTGGTGTTGTTTCCGTTGTGGCACAGCGCTTTGTCGGGGTTGTGGATGCAGGTGACGTAGCGTCCGGGGTAGACGTGCGGATCGTGCTGGGCGGCCAGTTTCTCGAACTGGCGACGGTCGCGTGGCACGATGCCCTGGAATCGAACATGGCGACCGTATTCAGCGAGGCGACGTCGTCCCTCCTCGGCTGCGGGTCCGGTCAGGCTTTCGTGTTCGTGGCGTTCGACCATCATCGCGAGGTCTTCGCCGCGGGCCAGGGCTTGTTCGGCTTCGACTTCGGCGCGGAATCCGGAGTTGGAGGTTCCCGCGTAGCCTTCGAACATTTGCACGCTGTGGTGGCGATAGGCGATGGCCCCTGCGATGGAGCCACCCGGGCGGCGCGCGATGAACCACGCCAGGGTGCGACGGAATTGGCGTGTGGTCACCCGTGCCGGACGTCCGTCGATGTCGGGGACCGTGTCGGGCAAGCCGCAGGTAGCGCAGTAGGTGTTGATCCAGGCGATGAATCCGGCGATGTCCTCGTTGGTGGCTTTGCTGGTAAGGGCCTCGTTGACGAACACGCGACCGCCGCGGCGCTGGTTGGAGTGGTGGCCGGTGAACAGCGGCGCGAACAGCCAAGGCTGGTCCGCGGGTTGGAGTTGTTCGAGGATGCCGATCGCTCGGGCCACCGGGGGCCCGACGACCCAGGTGGCCTCAACGCCCTCGGCGGTGTTCTCGCCTTTGAAGGCGCGGCTGGTCACGTGGTGGCGGGTCAGCCGTCCGGTGCGGTCCGATGTCGTGGTCAGACAGCCGCGGTGCAGGTGTTTGACCTCGCTGTCCCGCATGCCCGACAGGTAGGCGATCACGATGTAGCAGGCGGTGCTCAGGCGCTGTTCGTAGGCGGCGTAGTCCGCGTAGGCCATTCGGTGCAGCCAGGGCCGCCCGGCGATGAGCGCGCTCATCGGCGACCACAGGTAGGAGTTGTCGTCGACGCCGACTTGTCGTGCGGCGTCCTCGATCAAGGCGAGGTTTCGGATGCACTTGAGGGTACTGCGGGTGGCGTCGGCTTCCCGTGCCAGGTGCGAGTGGTTGATGCCGACCGGACCCCCGGGTAATGGTCGCTCCTCGCGCAGGTATCGGTCGAGCACGGCGGCCAGCAGCGGGGTGGCGGTTTTGCTGCCTGCGGGGCGGCGTTGGGCTCGTCGTGTCCAGTGGCGCGCGTGCAGGCTCGCCCATTCCGTTCTGGCGGTGAGGATGTCGCCGGACAGTTCCTGGACGTAGCGCAGCGCCCATCCGAGCAGCGGACCGAGGATGGGTTCGCTGATGCGGTCGGTGGTGTTCTCACCTCGGCTGCCACGGACCCCCTCGACGTCGTCCAGCACGACCGACGGATCGAAGACCAGCGCGTCGGTGAGTCGGCTGCGGTATGTCCACAGATCGGTCGCGCTGCCGCGCACGCTCACCCGCCATCCCCGCGATTTGCCCTCGTGGACGAGGTGTTTGAGCAAAGTTTCGATGTCCTCGGGTACAACGTCGGCCAACCGTCGACGACCGCGCCGATACAACCAGGCGAGCACGATTTTGAACGCGCTGAACTCGGTCCGGATCGAGGCGATACTCCTGGGGCGTTCGCCCTCGGGAAGGTCACCGGTGAGTCGGCAATAGAACAGTTGCTTGGCAGTTTGCTGGAACGGCGGGGGCAGGGTGGTGAAGTCCAGCACCCATGACGGCTGCTGTTTCTGTAGTACTGCGCGCGACAGATCCCACCTGTCCTGATGGTAGCGAGGTGTGTCGGCCAGGCGGGCGCCCGGCCGTAGAGGGCGTTGGGCCAGAACGAGTGCGTTGGGGTCGATACGGTCGGTGGCGGCGGCGATTGGGGTGGGGCTGGTCATCGGATGTCTCGCGGTCCTTCCAGCAGGTCCAGCAGGCGCGTGCTGCGTCCATCGCTGTGTGATCGGGCGTGATCGAGTTGGGTCGGGGTGAACGCGGGCAGGATGTCCTCGGTGATCGACATCCACACCTGCCCGTAGCGGCGCCACCAGTCCTCAGCGGTACTGCCGTGCCATCGGCGTTCCAGCTCGGCCAGCAGATCGACCACTCCGGGCAGGTGCTCCGCGGTCACCGCGGCGTTGCGGCAGGCGAAGCACGCCAGAAACGACGCTCGGCACACTCCGTCGTTGAAGGGGCTGTCATCGATCGCACGACACGAGGCGAACGCGGTCACTGTCGTCATCGCAGTGGGATCTGCTTCGATCACCGGCACCGGTCCGTTGTTCGCGGCGATGATTCGCTGATGCGCTTCCCGCGCAGCGGTTTCCGCGTCGCCGATTGCTTCGGCGACGACATCTTGTGCCCAGTCGCGGACCTCGGGGTCACCGGAGAGGTAGTTGGTGAACAGCACGTCCTGGGTGTTGGTACGCGCCGCCGAGGGCAGGTGCCCGCCCACCGCGCGGGTGGTGCGGCGTTCGACGGTGGTCTTGAGCCGGTTCATGGTCAGCACCAGAGGTTTTCCGTGCTCGGTCAGGTCGTGTCGGCGTGCCCACCGGGTCAGGTTCATACACCGGTCGAGCGTCTTCGCGAAGGGGTCCATATGTCCGCCGTTGTCCCGGAATCGGTCGCGGACCGAGCCGTTCAACCATATCGACCACAGCGTGCGCGATCCGCTGAACTGGCGTGAGCGGGCCGTGAGTTCCCGCAGCAGCAGATAGAACCCACCTGGAGTGTGCAGGGCACGGTGCGGAGCGCCGATCTCCCAGGCGACCTCGGCGAACCAGTGTCCGGCGCCGCGGCGGCGTTTGACGATCTCAACCTGCACGGCACGATCGTCGAGCAGCCGATGCACCGCGGGCAGTTCCTTGATCGTTTCGCTGTTGCGGCCGGTCAACCCGACACCGAGCACCACCAGTGGTGCCAGGTCGGCGCTGATCAGGAACAGCCGTGCCGCATAGTCACGTCGTGACCGGGGATCCGGTGAACCGTTAGGAAACCGCAGCAGCGGCACCTCGCCGGTGGCGGCGAGCTGCGCCAGTTCCGCGGCCTCATGCTGTCGCGCCTCGGTGAGTGCGCCAGGTTCTCTCGACTGCACGAGTAGTTGTTCGCCTGCGCGGATACGGTCACGGATCACGGCGACATCCGACCGTGCCGCCCGCATGATGTTCGCGAAGACCTCGTCGGAATATCCGGGCACGCCGTGGCGATCCGACACCGTTGTCGACAACTGCCCGACCCGCAGATACGACCGTGTATCAGGTTGAAGATGCTGCTCGGGGATCTCCATCAGCACCCGGCAGATCCGACGCATCTCGGCCAGCACCGCGACTTCGGTGGTGGTCTCGAGCTTCGCCGCCCGGTACCGCTTCAAATGCGAGACCGTGATGTCGTCCACCGTCGACGGTGGCGTCGCCAGTGTGGCGAGGAAGGCGGTGAACCGCTTCACCGCCGTCCACGCATTGTTCGCGCTCGCCACCGTGTGCAGCGTGCCGGTGTGACCGACACGGATCGCAAACGCCGCTGCGAGTTCGACGCGCATTCCTGGCATCGGCATCTCGGTGAAGTCGTAGACCCTGCGGCGGTTGTCACGGCCGACGAACTCCACCTCCAACTGGTCCCCGGCCACGGTGACCGGCGGGCCTGGGTCGTAGACGGCAGCGGGTTGGCGCGAAGGCCGACCTCGCCGGGTACCAGCCCTGCCTGCACGCTCGTGATCAGCGATGTCGTTCACTGCGTCCGCGTCTGGTCGTCGGTGCTGTGCGAGTCAGTCGTGTCGTCGGCGACGGTTTCGGTGGTGACGTCGGCAGGGCGCAGCAGGCGTGGGTCCTCCCAGGCGTCGCCGACCAGCGCCATTCTGGTCTCCATCTCCAGTTCGGCCAGAGTGTGCAGGTATTTCTGTGTGGTCTCCACCGATCGATGACCGAGCCGGCGTCGTACCCAGTCCAGCGGATCGCCGAAAACCATCCGGTAGTGACGGCGCTGCTGGGCATCCAGCGACCCCAGAGCGTCGAGGTGTCCGCGCTGCAAGTGCTCCAAAGTGGTGACTGCGAAGCTGTGCCGCAGCATGTGCGCATGGCAATACACCGCCACACCCAACCTAGCGCAACGCTCACTTCCCCTGCGGAACATCGACTTCCACGCCGACAACCCCAACGCCAACCCGTCCTCACCCAACCACAACGCCGCCGGTTCCAACCCACCCGGCGTGCACCGCAGCAAACGCGCCCGCTGCCCCGGATTCAACCGCTCCACCCCGACCCACCGCCCACCGAGACGGACCGCCGCTCGCTGCGGATGATCGACGATCAGCGGGTCGACGACACATTCGTAGCGACCGGCCGCCCGCGCCGCCGCGACCGCCGCCGCCCGGTCGATCTCGACATAGGACCACACATCACGCAACACGCTGTCCGGGAAGTAGATGTTGCGGGCCGAACCGAATTTCGCGATCGCCGCCGGCAGCCACTGCCGGTAGTAGCCATGGAAGCCGTCACGGACCGGCAACTCGAACATCGTCAAACTCGACTGCTCCTCCAGCCGCAATCCGGTACGGATCATCACGTCCGTATACACGGCGTTACGGGCCCCTCGTGACCCCCGAAACAACGAATCCGGCATCCCGTCGCGCCCGTAACCGAGCAGACCCACATCCCGCCACTCCCGATACGCCCGCGGCGTCAGCCACTCCACCCGATCCCGACGCACATCCGGACGACGCTCGGCCGCCGTCTCCTGCTCCCCCGAGCCCCGCCGCCCCGGTCGAGTTCGGCTACGCCGCTGCACCATCGGCGAACTCGCCACATGACCGACCCGAACCGCCCACCGATAAAAGGAGTTCACCGACGACACCTCACGCTCCCACGTCGACGCCGCCACCAACGGACCATCCTCATCACGACAGCGCCACAACTCGAACACCCGCCGGTCCTCGACCTCAGCATCACGCCACGTCCGAGGACGCCTCACCCCACCCCCGCCATCGACACCAGGCCGGTGGAACCACAGGAACTCCAGGAAACGAGCCAGATCCCGAGCCACCGCATCATGGGTATGGCGCGACGCAGCCGCCATCCTCAACGACAGAAAATACTGGTTCAGCACCACGTCGTAACTGCCGTCAGGCGCGATCAAGAACGGTATCCCGTCCGGAATCGACTCACCATCAAGCCAATCCGCAATCGGCCCCAACTCCACCAACAACTCTCGCGGCTCCACAGGCCACTGACGAGCACGACGCGTGAACCGAACCCGCCACCCAGTCATCTGCACCGCGGCAAGCTATCAACGCGGACACTGTCCACGCATACATACGCCGAGGAAACGAGGCGGATCGCCCGCGACACCTCGGTGACGATGGGCGGGCGCCGCCATCCGATCTATCCGCTGCACGAGGCCGGGATGACCCGTGCGATGAGTCAGGGCTACCTGTACGGACTGTTCGGCGTGTGGTGGCCGAAAAGTTGCTGTAGGCAGTGTTGTTACGTCAGTGTGCCCAATTGGCCCGACCAGCTCGCTCGCTACCGCGCCTATCCGGACGAAGCCTTCCATCATCTCGTCGACGAGTACTGCGCGCTGGCGCTCAACCACCGCAGTGGACTGTTCGGGCCGGGCAAATCTTTACGGGATCGCCTACGCGCGGATGGCGCGTTCGAGGTCCACGCCTTGGCCGACGCGACGATGGACGCGTGTGAGTGGGCGGTGTACCGCGTGCGGCGCTGCTACAGTGCCCGCGCGCAAGCCTGGCGCGCGGTGGAAGTCACCCATCGCGGCGACCGCACCGCAACCCTGCGGTTCATCTGCGACCTCGCCGATAGCTTGGAGATCGCTGTACGGACCGAAGGGGAGCACACCCGGCTCTGGCTGACCGTCGATACCGAGAACTATCCACGCCTGGAGGAGTTCTTCGTCGCCGCCCCGCACAGCATCCAGCCGAAAAAACGTCCCGGCTTCGAGACCCGATGGGGCGGGCACGCCGACCAACGGCTGCTCGCGCTCGAACACGTGTGCCTCACAGCGACAGCTGGCCGGTCTCAATCACAATTGGCCAGCGATACGCCGGATGCCGCCATCGCAGCATGACCGGTTCATCGTCCCTGATATACGACCATGGAGTCCATTCGCGCCGCGAAAGATGTTGGGAGACTGCCCTCGGCGTCGTTTAGCCGTGCGATGTTCGCTGATCACCGCGCGTCGACGCTGGCAACGCGGTAGAAGTGGGGGGTGGACGTGAGCATCACAGTGTCGGATTCATCAGCAAACTCGCTGTATCGGTGGCTCGCTGCCGATCCGGAGGTTAGTCGCCATGCCACTGTCGCATTGGGGGATGACAGAGAGCCTGGCGGGATGGGCGGCACGCTGGAAGTGGTCAATGTCGTTCTGAGCAACGCGATCGCGCTGAGCAGCCTTCTGGTTGCTGTCGCATCGTGGCGTAATTCGCGACCGCGACCGCCGTCGGTCACGGTTGAAGGTGACGGCGTCGAGATCCCGATCGAACCAGATGAGACGTGACAAGCCTGCCAGATCCGACCACGTCACGAGCCGTGCTCATAGGCGTACATGCCTATGACTTCCTCGATGATCTGCCTGCCGTGCGGGCGAACCTCGAAGGGCTACAAAGTGTTTTCTCGAATCCAACTCTGTGGGGGCTTCCTGATCAACATTGTGTAGTGGTATCCCAGCCCAGGACCGCCCGCGAAATTCTCGATCGCGTCCGACATGCTGCGGCGGAGGCGACCGACACCTTGGTGGTGTACTACGCCGGACACGGCCTCGCCGATCCCTTCACCGACGAATTGTGCCTCACCCTTCCTGATTCCGTGCCCGCGCGCGGGTATACATCCATGCGGTATGAAGAACTTCGCCGAGTCATCATCGACCCTGCTGTGCCGGCCGAACGCAAAGTGGTCGTGTTGGACTGCTGCTACAGCGGACGGGCACTACTCGGCGGGATGAGCGTCTCGGACAGTATCGCCGAGGGGGCGACTGTACAGGGGAGCTACGTACTCACTGCATCGGCCGAGACGCGGAAAGCCCTTGCGCCACCGGGTGAGACCTTCACCGCCTTCACCGGCGAGTTGATCGAAACGCTGTCCACAGGGATTCCCGGTGGTCCGAGACTTCTCGATATGGACTCGATCTATCGGACGGTCCACCGATCGCTGTCGATCAAGTCCCGCCCGCTCCCGCAGGCACGCAACCGCAACACCGGCGGTCTCATCACCCTAGTACGCAACGTTGCTGTCTCCTCGACCGTCTCCGCAATTGAGCGGTCCCGGATCTCGGGCCCCGCAAGCCCGACTAGTTGGTGGCCGAGCCGGCAGATTTACACCACCGCGGCTCCACCAACCCACCCGCGGTGGAACTCGATCATCGACAATCCGCGTTACGGCGACGAACGCAACTTCATGCGAGTTCGTGACGTCTCCCCCGACGCAGTATTCGCCGACCGCGTCGAACTCACCGGCGGTGGAGAATACGAGATTTCGGTCTTCTACTGCAACGATTCGCCCATGCGAGCTGCGAACTTCACACGTCTGCGTGTCGAAGTCCCCGCGCTGATCCGATCCGCAGCCTCGCACCAAGGCGACATCGTACGAGCATCTCTACGCGCTTCCAACACCTTGCCTGTCGAGGTGTCCGACTGTGTCACCTTCATGAATAACACACCTACCGACATCGCTCTGCGATACAAGAAAGGCAGCGCAACCATCGAATGCGATGGCCGTTCCCGACAGATCGAGGGGATCGAGCTCTTCACCGTCGAGGGCGTCCGTCTCGGAACAAGCCCGGCCGACGACTACTCGATCCCTGGCGGTGGGGAGGGGCGCGTGACTTTTCGGCTCGTCGCAGACTACCCCCGCTTCATGTTCCAGAACCAGGTACGCCGCGAAGGAACCAAAGAGTGGTTCGACAGTGTCAGAGTCACCAGCGGTGACCGTGTCGAATTCGCCCTCGCCTACGCGAATTACGGGAGCGTCGAACAACGGGGCGTTGTCATGAAAGCCATCTGGCCTCCTACGTTACAGTTCGTACCGGAATCAGCCGAACTCGTCAATGGCAATAATCCAACCGGAAAGAAGCTCGGTAATGGGATCAATGGAGACGGAGTCAATATAGGAAGTTACAGTCCTGGCTCGAACGCATACCTATACTTCACAGCGATCGCGACTGGCCGTATCGGTGAGAGGCTAGATCTTCTGGCAGCTGTCGAAACCCTCAATGGAAACCGACGCGCAACCTCAACTGTGACGATTGGCTAGACACTGTGCCTTACAGCGATAGGTGACCAGTCTCAACTGATAGTTGGCCAGCGAAGCGCTCACACCTGATCGTGTCGCGCCCCCGGCGTCGGCTCGTCCACCCATGGGCGCCTTCAATGTATTGCTGGACGCCCACAGCGCCGACGAGCCCCCTACCGTCATCGATCACGCACCCCCGCCGAGACTAAACGATCCGCAAGACTGCCCGCGTCCGATACCTGAGCTGGCCAACTGCCATTGCACGCTGTGGTCATGAATCGTTGTTCCCCGCCAGCAGCATCAAATCGGGTAAGGCCATGCATCGGTGCGAGTCACAACACGCCGCCCTGCACGGCGCGCGCTCACCTGGCGAGTCCCCGATATCGAGTCCGCCCGGTAGTAGAGCCGGGTTGTGTTCGATCCAGGTTCAGTTGATGTCGCAGGCCACGGGGTGGTGGGTGTGGCCGCAGCGGGCAGCGTACTCGGCCGGGGTCAGGTAGCCCAGTGCCGAGTGGCGGTGGCGCTGGTTGTGCTCGTCCTTGAAGTCACCGATGACCACGCGGGCTTCCAGCAGGGTGCTCCAGTGGTTGCGGTTGAGGCATTCGGCGCGTAGCCGCCGGTTGAACGATTCGATGTAGCCGTTGTTCCACGGTGTCCCGGGCGGAATGTAGGAGATGCCGACCCGATCGACGCAGAACTGTTGCAGCGCTCCGGTCCGTTGTCCATCCGTAGCACCAGCGGTGGACCACCACGGCTGGTGAACACCTTCTCCAGCTCGGCCACCAGTTTCTCGGCGGTGATCGAGCGTTCCACCAGGTGCAGTAGCGACTCGCGGGTGTGCTCGTCGATCATCGACGCGATCTTCACCGCCTTGCCGTCGACGGTGGAGTCGAACTGGAAATCCAACGCCCACACTACTTTCGGTGCATCGGCGTCGATACTCGGCGCCGACGAGGTGCCGGCACGTTTGCGTGGGGAGTGCGCCCGCACCTGCAAGCCCTCCTCTTTCCAGAGCCGGTGGATCTTTTTCTTGTTCACCTCCTGACCCTCGTCGTGGACCAGCGCGGCCCAGGCGCGCCGGAACCCATGGCCCGGATGTTTCGTGGCGTAAGCGCGCAGCCAGGCCCGCAGACCGGCGTCCGGATCGGCAGGGGTCGCCGCGACCGGGACGCGCCGATAGGTAGAGCGAGCGAGCCCGATCGCCTTGCACGCCAACCGTTCCGACATGCTCAACACCTGTTTGAGCATGTCCACGGCGCGGCGCTTGGCGGCCGGGCTCAAAATTTTCCCTTCGCCACCTCGCGCAACGCGTCCTTCTCCAGCTCCGCCTCGGCCAACAACCGCTTGAGCCGCGCGTTCTGCTCGCGCAGTTCCTTGAGCTCTTTCGCCGCGTCGGTGTCCATGCCACCGAACTGGCGGCGCCAGTTGTACAGCGTCGCCGCCGACACTCCCAGCTCCGCGGCGATCTGCTCGCCGGTCCTACCTTCAGCAGCCAACTCGTCCGCGCGGCGCAGCTTGCGCACGATGTCCTCCGCAGAATGCCGCTTCCGACCAGCCATATCTCTCATCGTCCTTCCAGCCCTCACCGGGCCTGCAGGACTCTAATACCGAGCGGTCTCATTCACTGGGGACGGGCCACACCCATCGCAGCCTGAATCCTCGCCGTCTGCAACCAGTTTCACACCCGCCGACTCCAGGGCCGCGCCCGGATACGCCGTGCCGGTCAGGCCGTGCGTGGTTCGCCGCGCCGAGATCTGCCTTCTCGCCTTCGGAGATGGGGTCCTGACCCATCGCCGATGCGCGTGCCCTGTCTCCACAGACCGAAAGGACACCCGACTGTGTACGCGATCACCCATGGTTTCGCCCCCCAGGAGATCGAGTCCCTCCTCTGCACGGCCGCGCAGCTGTGGGATTGCGCCGGGGACCCCCACGACATCCTCAGTGCGCGCCAGAAGGATCTGCTGAACCGGGCCCACGAGCTGCTCACCGAGGACGACGAACCCGACGACACCGTCACGAACGCCACGACCGGTGCCAGGGGTGCGAGTGAGACCGCTTTCGTCATCGCCCACCACGATCCGGTCCGGTTCGCGATCGACGAGCCCGCGTTCGCGGGCTGGCTGGCGGTGCACGCCGACCGGGTCGAGGGCCTGCTGCCGGGCCGCCACGACGCCAAGCCCGCCAGCGATCTCCTGGCGTTCTTCGACGCGGCGCGCGAGGCCGATGTCCTCGCCGAGGACCCGCGTCTGGAGCTGTGCCTCGATCACGACGACACCGCCGCGCTGCCCGGTTTCACCCTCGTGCTGCGCAACCAGCACGGCAGCCACGACGGGCTCGGGTTGACCACCGGGTTCACCGAGCTGCTTTTCCCCGACGCCGATATCTCCACCGCCGAAGCGGCCCGATTCCACCTCGAACACATCATCGAGGTCGCCAACGGCATCTTGCACCTGCTCACCGGCCGCCCCTGACGCGAGGACGGGCGCGCAAGTTCTTCTCCGACAACAGTAAAGGCAGGATGCTCATGATCCCCGTCCACGAACTACGCACATGGTCCTCCGGTCTGGACCCCTCCCGTCATGTCGGGATCGATGAGGGCGGCCTCACTCTCGTGGAGTTCCCCGACCGCGACCCGCTGGCCGGGGCCTACCTCGAGGTCGGCGGCTGCGACGAGGACCCCGACGCGACCGACCCGCCGCCGACGAAGACCCCGGTGCCGGTCAGCGCGGCGCCGGATGAGGTGGTGGTGTCGGTGGCGGATCTGTTGGGCTTGGTCGGCGGCAGCCTCACCCGTGCCGAACTGCCCCGCGTGCGGGCGGCACTGCGCAAGTCGAGCATCGGTGACACCTTCAGCGAGGTGGTGTTCGCGGTCATCACCGCACGCCGACACGAACTCACCACCCGGCTGCGGGCGTTCTTCAATCCCGGCGCGTTCACCGGCCGCCTCGGCCGCGGACCGCTCGCGGCGGTGCCCGGCGATCACATCGGTCGGCTGTTCGGCCAGATCGAGCGCGCGTCAGAGCTGTCGGTGATGCGGGTGTGCTGCGGTGACGCGGCCCGCCTGTGTGTTCTCGACCGCGACACCGACAGGTTGTTCGACCTCGGCGAGATCTTCGACGCGTGGCTGCACGGCGACGCGCCGCTGCCCGGGCCCCGCACGCGGTGGATCGGTGACCCCGTCGAAGACTTCACCTACGACGAACTCACCCGCCTCGGCCCCCACGACTACCGGCTGCCCGACCCCGCCCCCGGTACCGACTGACCGCACACGGGTCACCCGCCTACGCCGGAACAGATCTACCCACTCACATACATGCATGTCTGCGCATGTCGACATCTCATGGAAGGAGGTGGTGTCGTGTCGGCACTCACGATCTCCCACACCGCAGAAGAGGGCACCCTGCTGGAAGGCACCGACCGCAACGATGGCACCTACGAGGTCATGACGCAGGTGCGCGAGGCGATCGGGCATTGGAGGTGGGCCAGGAGCCTCCAGTGCTGGATCGTGGTGTCCTCCCGGGATCACCAACCGAAGCAGTATCACATCGACTACGCCGCGAAGAAGCTGCGCGAGGCCGGATACACCGTCGAGGTCGACATCGATCGCACTGCGCGCGCCACCGCCGACGCCGAGACCGACCGCGCCGCACGCCAAGCCGACCGTGTCGAGGCGTTGCAGGACAAGGCATCGCGCAAGGACGCGACAGCCGACGCCGCAGAAGCGGCGCATCAGCGAGCCCACGACGCGCTACCTCCGTTCGGAGAGCCGGTCAAGATCGGGCACCATTCCGAACGCCGTCACCGCAACGCGATCGACAAGGCGTGGAAGACTTTCGGGCGCTCAGTCGAAGCCGGGCGCGAGGCGACCCGCGCGCACGATCGTGCCGAGTCCGCCGCTCACACCACCGAGCACCGGTATTCCCCGCGCACAGTCGCCAACCGCATCGACACCCTGGAGGCCGAGCAACGCGGAGACCAGCGCGCCCTCGACGGGCACACCCGCCGCTTCCTGGACGGCCGCGGCGAGGTCTACCAGACCGAAACCACGAAACCGGCCACCGGGGAGTATCGGGAGCGGGTGCTGGCCGCGATGGTCCAGCGTGAGCGCGACATCGCCTACTGGAAACAGATCCGCCAATCCCAGATCGACGAAGGGCTGACCCCGGACTGGGGGCGCGAGGATTTCACGGTCGGGGATTTCGTGCGTGTGCACGGGTCGACGTGGCGTCAGATCACGCGCGTGAATCCGAAATCGGTGTCGGTGGTGAACTTTTCCCTGTCCCCGCTGGTTCTGCACACCATCGTGGCGAAGATGACCGGGCACCGGTGGATCACCACCGATGACACGGTCCGCTTCCACGACATCACCGCCGTCATGACCGAGGCCCAGGCCCGCGAACGGTTCCCCGACGTCTTCGCCGACCTCGACGCCACCGCTGTCCCGGCGCGCCCGAAACGCAAGCCCGGCAAGACCAAACTCGACTACCAGCGTGGTCTTCAGGCCGAGCGCTGGTCCTGGAACATCGACGGCATCGACTACGACGCAGTGTGGCCGCACCCGCCGTACTGGTTCGCCACCCCACCCGAGCCGATCACCGAACCGGGTGTGCTGCGTTTGCGGGCGCGCCGCCGCCCGGACACGCGCGTGCATGGGGACCCGGTCGAACTCCCGGTGACCGAGTTCGCGATCACCGGACCGGTGCGCTGGCCCGAGGAAGTCCACAACCAGGTCCGCGCCCTGGTCGAGGCCCGCACCTATCTGCCCGCTGCCTGATCAGCCACCACCCGCTGCGGCCGAGACCGGGCGACCAGCCGAGCCGCCGCGTGATGGTGCGGCCCGCTCGCTGAATCCGCTGTCACACCGCAGCATCCCCCAAGCCAGCACCAGATGGGAGAACCGTCATGCCCTCCGATACCGTCCGCCAAGCCCCGTTATCGCCCCCTCGCCCGTCCCCGTCCCTCGACCGGTTCCTCCGAGGGCAACGGTGATGGGCGCAACAGCCTGGTCAGTGATCGTGCGCGGCCTGTCCGGGCAGCTGTGTGAAGTCGCGGCCGAGATCACCCCGGGACTGCCCTCGATCAGCGTGAGCGGCCCGTGCGGGGATCAGCCGCAGGCGTGGCTGGACCGGGTCCGCGCCGCGGTCGCCGGGGAAGGCCGGGAGTGGCCGCAGGCCCGGCTCACCCTCACCCTCTCCACACGGGCCGACTCGGGCATCGAGGGTATCCACGACCTCGCCGGGGCGGTGGCGGTCCTGGCCGCCGCCGATCCAGCCACCTTTCCCGCGCCGCGCCTGGCCGGAGTCGTCCTGCTCGGCCGACTCGCCCCGGACGGCGCTCTGCGGCCCGTGCGCGGCATCCTGGCCGCGGTCCTGGCCGCCCGCGACCACGGACGCACCCTCGTCATCGTGCCCGGTCTCAACCTGGCCGAGGCCGCTCTCGCGCCGGGGATCACCGTTGCGGGCGCCGATCATCTGCGCGCTGTCGCGGCGTGGCTCGGCGGCGGCGACCGCGCCCTGTCCGTGCCCGCCGCCGCCGTGGCGGCACCACCGGAATCGACCGGGGTGGACCTGGGTGAGATCCGCGGTCACTACCGGGCACGCTGGGCCCTCGAGGTGGCCGCGGCCGGAGGCCACCACCTGCGCCTGATCGGGCCACCGGCAGCCGGGCTCGGCGCGCTGGCCCGCCGCCTGCCCGGACTCCTGCCGCGCCTGACCGAGAACGAATCGCTCCAGGTCCGCGCGATCGCCTCACTGGCCGCCACCCTGCCCGAGGGCCCCCTCCCGCCGAACGCATCCCGCCCCTACGTCGAGGTCCACCACTCCGCCAGTGCCCGCGCGCTGCTGGGCAGCGCCACCTCCACGCGTCCCGGCGCGCTGGCGCGCGCCCACCACGGCGTGCTGCACCTCGCGTCGTACCCCGACCTGCACGAGCGCGCGCTCGAGGCGTTGCGGGCACCCCTCGAAGAGGGTGAGGTCGTCGTCGCCAACCGCGACACCCTGCTGCGACTTCCCTGCGAGACCCTCGTGGTGGCGACCGCGCCCGAATGCCTGTGCCCCGCAACTCATCAGGGCGCGTGTACCTGCCCACCCGCGGCCGAGCGCGGCCACCGGCAGCGGCTGCACAGGGTGCTCGCCGACCGCGTCGACATCACCGTCCGCGAAAACCCGGACGAGCGTGGCGGTTTCGGCGCGGACTCCCGCGAGACCAGTGCCGAGGTCCGCCACCGCGTCACCGCCGCCCGGACAGCGGCAGCCCGGCGGTGGGGCGAGCACGGCTACACCACCAACGCGCGCGTCCCCGCAGCGCTGCTGCGCCAGCGGTTTCCGTTGTCATCGGCCGAAGCCGCGCCGCTCGAGGCGGCACGGCGCGAGGGCCGGATCACCCGCCGCGGCGGCGACCGAGTCCTCGCGGTCGCCGCGACCATCGCCGACCTGCGCGGCGGCGAGGGTCCCAGCACCCACGACGTTGTCGAAGCCCTGCACCTGCACGGATTCGGCAGGCCGTAGGCCCTGCCCCGACCTCCCAGCCACCCGAACGGGTCACGCCCTCGGCGATCACCGCACCGCAGAAACCTGGAGAGCCCGCGCTCACCGTGCGGACGCGTCGACATCCACCAGCACTCACCCTTTGCGCCGTCCGCACCGGGCGGTGTTGTCGTTCGTTCGAAGGAGCCATCACCTGATGCCCATACCCGCCTCCACCGACCCGCCCACCACCGACACCGGCACCGGCACCGGCACCGGCACCGATACCCGGGCACGGGTCGAGAACGCGCGCGCCCGCGCAGAGGGCTTCGTCTGGGGTGCGCTGCACATCCAGCACACCTGCACTCCCGAGGCCGAGACCGCGGCGGCGTTCGCCTCCGCCTATGCCGAGCGGGTCACCGAATCCCTCACCGACGAGGGCGTTGTCGTGCCCGGCCTGGCGCAGGCGTGGGTCACCTGGCGGGTCAGCGGTGACCTCACCGCCGACCTGCGCCCCGCCCCGTCTGCGGTGGCGCGGGTGCCCGGTGTCGCCGAATGGGATACGGCGTTGGGGAACCGGACGGCGTGGTGGCTGTGCGCCGAAGCGCTGGGTTATGTGCGCGGCTGGTGTGACGCCGCGGGTGTCGGCTCCGGTGACGCGGTCGATTTCGCCCACGCCTTCGCCGTGCTCGTGTCCGCGGGCGGGTCGCGCCCCAACATCGCCGACGCCTGGGTCAACTGGCGCTCGGGGCGCCCGCTCACCGACTACGGCACATAACCACCATCACCCGGCCCCGCACCGGCAGCGCCACAAGGGTGCCGCCCCGATCGACCGGGCCGATTCATTCACCGACAGAACGGAGTTCGCTCATGGACAGCACCGATCAGTGCCCGTTCGCGGCAATGCGTGAGCCCCGGCGGCTCGCGTGGGCGCTGCTGTCGCGGGCCGCACGCGGACCCTCGAAACCGGTGTGGCGGTTGATCGAACGACTCGGTGTAGAAGACGCGGCGACCGCCCTGGCCACCGGCACCGTCGGCGACGAGGTGGACCGGGGCGTTCTCGCCCGCGCGGATCCCGACCGCGCCGCCGCCGACCTGGTCGTGCACTACGCGGGTGGGGGCCGACTGATCACCCCCGACGCCCCGGAATGGCTGCGCGCGCATCTGCCCGCGCTGCACGCACCCGAGTGGGGCCCCGAACACTTCGTCGGCCCGGTGGCGTTGTGGGCATCGGGCACCGGCCGGGTGTCCGAGATCGCCGAGGACGCGGTCGCGGTCACCGGGACACCGCGTGCGACCGGCTACGGCAGCCAGGTGAGCACCGCGATCGTCACCGATGTCACCCCGCCCGCGGTATGGCGATTGCGGCCACCGGCAGCGCCGGGATCGACGCCTGTGCGCTCACCGCCGCCCGCCAGGTTGGGGCGGCGACGTTGACGGTCCTGTCCTGCGGTACCGATCTGGCCTACCGTCACCACGACCACCACTTGCGCGCACCCCAACCCGCCGGTCTCCTGGTCAGCGAATACCCGCCCGGCACCCGCACCCGCCCTCAGCGGGTCGGGGCGGCGCACCGGTTGCTGGCCACGCTGTCTCGCGCCACCGTCCTTGTCGAAACCGACCCGAACTGCTCCAACGCGGCGTCGATCACCTGGGCGCAGCGGCTGGGCCGCAACGCCTACGCCGTACCCGGGCAGATCACCTCCCCGACCTCCCGCGACTGCAATCACCTCATCGCCGACCGCGACGTCACCCCGGTCACCTCGCCCCGCGACATCTCCTCGTCGCCGGTGACCTGCCGACCGAACCGTTCGCCTGACAGGAGAACTCACGTGATCGACACCTTCGCCTGGACCCTCACCCCGACCAGCCACGGCGGCACCGAACTGGCCCTCATCGCCGCCAGTCCCACCGCAGTCGCGGACCCGATCGCCGAATCCGTTCCTGCGCACCCGATCACACGTGAGACCCGCGATCGGGTGCGCGCAGGGCTGATCAACAGCGACGCCGAATATCCCCACGACCCGTATCGACTCTACCGACTCGGCGGCTGCGGCGGCGGATCACACCAGGATCTCGCCGCCGCGGTCACCGTCCACCAACTCGCCGTCGAATCACCCTGGCACGGAATACTCGACCACGTCGTGTTCCTGGCCGAACTCGGCCTCGACGGCAGCCTGCGACCTCGCTTCGCACCCCCAGCGCTCGCCACCCTCATCGCGTCGGCGGCGCGCACGGAATTCCGCTACGTCGTCATCGCAAGACCCGAGCACACCGACGATCTCGACCGGATCGAAGCCATCACCGTCGTGGCCCTCACCGACCTCCGCGAAGTCCTGAGCTGGCTTGAGACGTTGCCCAGCGAGCTGCCCGCACCCACCGCGGCCTCACCGGCCTCACCCGGGACGCGCATCGCCCACAACCTCGGTCCCGACCGGGTCCGCGCACTGCAAGTACTTCTTGACCGCTCCGATCAGGACGAGGAACCCGCCGTCGGCCCCACATCGCACCCCGACCACACCCGCCAATTGCGGCCATCCTCGCCGAATTCGACGGCACCGGCTCCTCGGCCACCGACCTCACCGACGCCACGCGACGGCTGAGCGACTTCGTCACAGACAACTGCTGACCATCGCGCGCCGCGCGCGGCGCGCCTCGTGTAGCGCCCGATTTCGAGGAGACACGATGGGTTCGACCGGATTCCAGGTATCGGCCTCGACCGATACGCATCGCTTCGTCCTGGACAACCTGCGCGACAACCTCGCCGAGGGACAACGCGTCGTGGCTCATTGCCGCACCGCACTGGGCACCGGCCGCCACGGCGGCTGGTCCTATGCCCTCTACGCCGCGATCGCCGACACCACCACCACACCGGTGACGGTGTCGGCGCACGTGCTGCTCTACCTGCGCCAGCACCGCCACGGCGTATCGGAGATCGTCGTCAAACATTTGCACGAGACCGAAGGACCCGTCGAACACCAAGGGGTCACCCGTCGGGTCCTGGAAGCGCTCACACCCACCGAGCATCCCCACACCCGGCAGTGGCGCGATGAAGCGATAAGCCATCACCGCGCCGTCGTCGACGCCCGCCTCCGCGTCAAGGAGGCGGTCGGCGCGGTCATCCGCCTGGACCGCCCCTACACCTACGGCCACGGCGTCGGTGCCGTCCAACAGGTCGTGGTGCGCTCCCCGACCCGCTGGCAACGCGCCCGGATCACCGACACCGGGACCGTGACCGACAGCCCCCCGCTACGTGCCGCCTCGGGGTGGGCACTGCGCCAATTCCAGATCCTGCGCGCACCAGAACAATCCGCACAATCCGCGTCACACATCCCACGATCCTGAAACACCCCCGCCGCCGACATCTCCGAACCGCACAGGCGCGTCAGCGCCCCAGCCGAGGTGGGCGCCGGGTCCGTGTCCCCATCCATCCCCCATTTCGCCGAACCCTCTGCCCGAGGGTACGGCGTCTTTCCTGTGTTCGGAGGTCGATGTCCATGGGCAGACTCACTCGAGACCAAGCCGCCGCGCATCGCGAAGCCCTCGCGCTGGCCGGTGTGCGCCGTGACCTGGACGAGGACGAGAAGCGTTTCGTTCTCACCCACTTCCAGGAATCGGCCAACCAGAATCACCATCCCGGCGGCGCGTTCTTCACCCCCGGCGATCTCGCGGACTGCATGTCCCTGGACGTGATCGGCAACCGAGTCATCGACCTGTGCGCCGGGATCGGCGCCCTCGCCTTCGCCTGCCGCAACCCGCACGAGCAGGCCCGCGGGCTGCCCGCACGCGAAATCGTCTGTGTCGAAGCCAATCCCGAATTCGTGGCCGTCGGAATGAAGCTGGTCCCCGAGGCGACCTGGGTGTGCGCTGATGTGTTCGATACCGGCCGCCAGCGGTGGCGGCCCTTCGACACCGCGATCGCCAACCCGCCCTTCGGCAACCACCCCCGCACCGGCAACGCCCCCGGCTACCGCGGCCCACGCTTCGAATACCACATTATCGCCCTGGCTTCGCACCTTGCCCGTCACGGTGTGTTCCTGGTGCCGCAGTCCTCAGCGCCTTTCCACTACTCGGGACGTCAGGAGATGCTCGAAGGTCGAGGCGACGCCGAGTACAAGCGTTTCTCCTCCGGCACCGGCATCGCTCTGGAGCCGGGGTGCAGTGTCGATACCGCCTTCCACGACACCCACTGGCATCAGCCGGTACCCCGCACCGAGATCGTGC